>JANPPO010000143.1:0-1753 GCA_031428555.1 Bdellovibrionales bacterium
TTGGTCGGAGTTAGCGTACGTCAAATTGCAAGGTACGAAGCAGAGGAATACAGCAATGTACAAACAGAAACACTTAAAAAAATTCTAGACAAGTTGCCTATATCTGTAACCAATACACAAATAACAGAAAAAGAAAAGTGATTAATCGGATAAAAACATTTTTTGGGTTAACAGATGGGGACAAAAAAAAGCTACTGCTTTTTTGCCTAAGCTTTCAGTAGGAATTTTATTTCAAAATGAAGAAGTTTTAGTTGCTTCGAGGGCACTCAAATTTTGGAACGCCCCATTTGTTCACTAAAACTTTCATAATTAAACTTGAATCAATAAAAGAAGAAAAACTCAATTCAACCGGCGGTTGAACTGTCTTGTCATGTACTGACATGCTTTGAGTCAAAATTCCTTTTATAGAGTCATCTTCTCCAATGACTGATGAACCGCTGCTGCAGTTATCGGATTCAATTGTTGCATGCTTAAATGGACTGACAGATAGCAGTGGTCTGTAAGTCGCAAGCTCTGCGGTTTTTTCATAACCAGAAGTGAAGAAAGCAAATTGCCCAAATCTTTGATTTCTATTACTGTCGCGGCAAGTTTGCGAGAGTGTCTTAATTTTTTCCGATTTAAAAGCATCTTTTGAACTCATTTCGAAGCAAGGTGTATTAGATTTATTAACTTGGAAAACTCCAAAATCTCCTCCTGGACCGTACCCTGACGAAACAAACTTTTGCCAAGCTGGGATTAAATCGGCAGAAAGCGCTGGTCTCGTTTCAGTTTTTTCAGCGAAGAACGGGAATAATCTGCCAGCGCCGCCCCCTAAAAATCTTAGCTCCACATCTTCACCGTTAATCTTGGCTTGGCACCGTAGGCCCTTTAACAACGAAACATCATAGTCAAAAGTTTGAATTGATGGTGCTGAGCTACTTACCTTTTTAGCTTCAATCAAATTCTCATACGTACGGGCTTTGTAAGAAGTTATTTGTCCGCTGGCAGAGAGTAAATGGTAAGTAGTACTATATGAAATGTCCTCCGAGGAAAGGCCTTTTTCCTTTAAAGCGGTGTATAAGCAGGAACGAAAACAGTGTTCGGCAGTAATGAGATGACCATTTTCAGAAATATAAGTCCCCGTGCATAGCGTACCTTCCTTAAAATCTAAAGCGAAGGTTGCTTGCCTCAGCTGGCTGAGCTCACTTTGTTGCTGCCCGCTCAGACTTAACCATTCAGTAAGCGGCAATTCTAATGCATTTGTGGCGTAGACTGACGATGAAATTGTCAATAAGCCGAAAAATGTAATTAGTTTAATCATTCAATCCTCTGTATGCAGCCCTTAAGCTATTTTTTCCAACTACTAATGATATTGCAAAAGAGGCTCCAATATAGGGAACGCTTCAACAACCCAAACTTTCTGACGCCCACGACGGCTCGCTAGTCCGGCACCTTTCGGAGCAGCAATAAAAACGACTTCGGTTTGATTTCGCATTAGCTGTTTAGGAAATATAAAAAGTCTCATGATTACTGCCCGACCTCGGAAAGAGCCAGTAAAAATGGTCACTACTTTTTTTCGGGACTTCAGTTTGTCGGGATCGAATCACGATAAAATCAACGTCCGCGTAGTTTGGGGTCAAGCTGGTCTCGCAGACCGTCGCTCATCAATTGGGTCGATAAGATCAATAATAGCAGGCAGACTCCGGGCATCGTCATTAATTGCGGGGCCGTTTCAATAAAGGTTTTCGAATCACTGAGCATTGTGCCCCACTCG
>JANPPO010000144.1:0-14597 GCA_031428555.1 Bdellovibrionales bacterium
CAGGTTCAGAGTTTCAATTTAACTTTAATCAAGAACCTGACATGATGTGAATTGAAATTTACGAATCTGCTGTAGGTGGATCAGTCACAACTCGATCATCGCAAATTAAAGAAGATGAATTTATAAAGCAAAAAGTTGATAAGACTTATTTTACTCAACTAAAACAACAGATGCCCTTCCCGTTTAAGAGTGTTTTTCAAGGTCAGATTGAATTACTTAATTGGTCTCAAGCACAGAAGCCTTCTATTCTTGTGGTAGGAATTCCGTTAATAAAAGATTCTTTTGGACGAATCACCCATGTTGCTGTTGGCTATTTTAAATTAGCTCTGATCCAAAAACCTTTTTCTGAAAAAAAGGAAAGATCATTCCAGCTTTTAGACCGGCGTGGCGCTATCCTTGGTAGCTCAAATGAAGAATTAGCTTTAAAACAAACGAATCTAGCAAGTTCTGACATTTTTAAACTTTCATCTGCGAGCAAGACTCCACGTGGACAAAAGCTGATCAAGGTAGACGGCGCAAATCATTTCGGAGCGTTTTCTAAAACTCGCTACGGTGTGACTGCTTATTCAATTATTTCTGAAGATATTATTTTAGAGCCTTCTCGCGAAGTGAAAAGAAAAGCATTTTTAATTACAGGTCTTGCACTTTCCCTTTCAATCTTTTTTATCTTTGTGTTCTCGATGACGATCACATCCCCTATTGAAACTTTGGCTGAACTAATTGGTATCGTATCAAAAGGTAATTTCGACGTGAAAGCCTCTGACAGAATTAAATCGGTTTTCCAGGACGAAGTAAAAGACTTAGCTCATGCTTTCGATAACATGACTGAAGGCTTAAAAGAACGCGATAAAGTGAAAAGCCTATTTTCTAAGTTCCACGGCTCTTCGGTAACAGACGATTTGATGAGCCAAGAAGTCGGCCTTGGTGGTCAGAAAAAAGACGTTGTCGTTTTCTTCTCTGATATTCGGGGTTTTACAGCATTCTCTGAAAAAAGAAGTCCTGAAGAAGTTGTTGAAATGCTCAATGAGTATTTCGAAGTGATGGTTGGAATTATCAACAAACAAGGTGGCGTCGTCGATAAATTTATCGGTGATGCGATCATGGCTGTTTGGGGTGCTCCAAAAAGCACTGATAAAGACGCTCACAACGCGACTATGGCTTGTATCCAAATGCGGCTCGCACTTGTCGAGTTAAATGATAAGCGCCGCGCTCGTGGTCAGCCAAATCTAGCAATGGGGATTGGTCTTCATGCTGGAAGTGTGATCTCTGGAACAATCGGAAGTACCGAGCGTATGGAGTACACTGTTATCGGTAACACGGTTAATACGGGTTCGCGTATCGAAGCTTCGACGAAAGCTTTCGGATCTGACTTGTTAATTAGTGAGGAAGTCGTAAAACAAATTGGTGACGCTTTCATCGTCGAATTAGCCGGAGCTGCCGAAGTTAAAGGCCGTTCTGATCCGTTAAAAATGTTTAAGGTTCGCGGCTACAGAGAAAATGGAATGGACATTATCGTTAAGACTGAATTCTCTGACTACGAAGCTGAAAAAGTAGATAAAGTTAAGGTTTCGGCCTAAACTTGATAACAGATATGAAAAATAGTACTTTGCCAAAAATTGATGGTCAGATGAGCCCAGAGACTGTTTCGGAAAAGCAGTCTTTGTTCCATGGAAGACTTGAACTTTTTAACTTATTGTTACCCCTTGTTTTCATTCTCGGTGCAGTCATAACTTTCTTTACAGGCAACCAAATTTCCTTAGCTGAAAATTCACCGATGAACTTTATCGTTAGAATCTTGCTTTTTAATCAGATGCATATTTACCTTCCACTGATTTTCTTTTTAATCTTTCCAGAATTTAAAGCCTGGTCGAAGACAAAAACTGTTTTACATTTAAGTCCGCCTGTTTTATTTATCGCATTTTTTGCAATCGTCGGGCTTGCTCAGTATATTTTCAAAGTCCAAACATTGGGATTTATCATCTTTTTTATCTATTTGGTAAGACTCCACCATTCACTTTTTCAAGTGTACGGTCTACATACACTTTATGACTTCAAAAATCCGCCTGAAATAGTGAATGAAGAAACGAAGCGAAAAAGCTATAAGCCACTTTTCTATGCTTTGTTTTTTGTTCTTGTTCCATCTTACACGCTGAAATATTTGCCGTCCCTACAGCCACTTTTACAAAGCCCAGCAGGCTCTTTCATGCAACATTTAACAGTCGCACTTGGACTTCTCATTACGACCCGTATTGTTTACTTAACTGCGAAAGAACCCCAGGCTTCACAGTCAAATAAAACACTCTATTCAGTTCGTATCTATTTATATGCTCTTGGGCCGATTTCACCGTTAGCAATTCTAGGCTTCGCAGCCCACCATGGTGTCGAATATTTATTGGTGTTTCACAAAATGGGGAAAACGAGTCAGAAAAAGCTAAAAAAATTCTACTTTTACATGACTGTCTTAGTTTTGCTTCCGCTACTGTCGTTGCCGTATCTCTATTCAAAAAGTTTCTTTCAACCTTTTTCACAAGATGCTATGGGAAGTTTAGTAATTGCTTTTTTGCTAGCTTCAGAAATGACTCATTATCTTATAGACTCACAAATTTACAAATTTAAAGATAGCGCGACAAGAAATGAAATATTACCGCTCTTGCTCAGAAAAAATTCTTAAAGGCCGCGTATCCCTAATAAATTCCCGAATGGATCTTTGAGTTTACAAATACGCATACCATTTTCAATAAAAGCAGGACCCCAAAAATGAGTCGCACCGATTTCTATTAAATGCTCGATTGCCTGATCAAAATCTTCAACCATCCAGTCGACAACAACGACAGAATCACCTGGCCTTGCCGTTTCACTGAAGTTAACAATTTCAAGATTAACACCATTAATATTCAAGCACTTGAATTGGTATTCTGACACTTCTATTTTTTTTGCGTCAGGAAATGCGCGCGAATACCATTCCAAAGCTGCTTCAGAATCGGGTACGTGAATCATGACTGCGGCAATTCCATTTGTTTTCATCATCTTAAGAGAATAACACAATCTCTTGTGGCCTAGAAAAGGTAATAAATAGAGTTACATAAACTGTACCTAACTGACATTAAAATTTATTCATCAGTTGCCAATTTCCGCGCAGCTAATTCCTAAATCCGTTTCGGATTTGATAGTTCCTCACGTGTTGCGGGTTTTCGTTTATAAGATTAAAAAGTTTTTAATCTTATAAACGGGAACCTATTTTTAATTAAAATATGTTTGATCGAGAAAGGAATTAATAACCTGAGGCTACCTGTCTTCTTATTTTTCAATCCAACAATCGACGATAAAGTTTCGGCGATTCTGCAATGATTGAATCGAGTTCATAGCGTGATCATCTTCTGTCCAATCAATTATGGTATTTTTGATCTCATTTTCGAAGATAGAATATTGTTCAGATTCAATCCAAGGATCTTTTCGTCCAAACTGTACGAATGAGTTTATTTTTTTTGCTTTCATTGTTTCAGTCAGATCAAATTCTTTCGTTAAAGAATTGAATGTCTCAAGCTTTTGTTGGGAAACTCCACTTCTAGCTTGGGCCATTAACGGAAATAGACTTTCGGTCCTAAATTTTGATAAAATCGGTACTGCTCCGGTCACTATCAAAGCCCGTAAATTGTCGTCAGAAACAAATGCAGCGGTTGAACCACCCAGGTTTTTTCCAGAAAGAATGACATCTCGGCTACTAAGACCGAAATTTTCTTCAGCCAAATTCATCATTTCTTTGAATTCGACTTTTGCTTGCATCCAAAGATTAACTTCATTGAAAGCGTTTTCGCAGCCTTCTGTATTAGGATTCTTTATATAAGGAGCGTTATAAATTAAAGACGCCAAGTTTATATCTAACAAACTTTTACCCTCGGACATTTGATACCCCTGTTCACCCGTTGCGGGAGGATAAAAAATGACTAAGCCGCTAGCTTTTTTAGAGTTTGGAAGTATCAGCGTTCCAAAGTTTGAAAGTTCTTTTTTCATTGAATGCTTTCTGTCTTACCTTACCGAATAATATTAGGTCTTAATCGTCAGCCCGTCTTTTAAAACCTGGCGAGAAACTTTAAATGCTGGGATAAAGCTAACAAGAACGGACCCACCTAAGATCAAACCGATTAATAGGTATTCATAAGGTAGTAAAGCCCAGGAAATTGAGTCAATACCCACAATATCATTCATGAAAGGTCCTAAGATCACAAAACCTAAGCGCGATAAAACCCAACCAGCTAGGACACCAATAAAGCTTACAACGAAAGCTTCTAAGACTAAGAACAAAGAAATTTGCGACAAATGAGCACCCAAAGCTCTGAATAAAGTCATTTCCCGTCTGCGATTTTCAAGGCTTGATAACATCATAAGCAAAAGTGTCATCAATGAAAAACCGGCTACGATATAAGAGATCCATTTTAGCAAGACCTCAAAGTAAGAAAGATTTCGCCATAATTCCCCAAGGACTGCGCCAGGAATGACGGCCATCAGTGGTTCCTCTGCAAAATTATTAATATCCCGCTGAAGTTTTAAGACTTCGATTCGATTTTTTGTTCGTAAGAAAAACGAAGTGATGCTGCGAATTTCGATTTTACCCGAAGGCTCTGATTCCATGTGGATCAATTCCATTGCTTCTAGCGAAATATAGACTGCTTGATCAATTGCAGTCCCCGTTTTTTTTAAGACACCTGAAATTTTAAATGGGTGTGCATCATGGTCTACAAAACCTGCGCCCTTCGTCACCCCGTGAGTAATAACCGCTGGATCACCCAAATTAAGTTTTAAGTTTCTTGCGACATCAGAACCAATCACCACATCAGAATTACTTTCGAAAGCTTTGCCAGCTTTAAACTCGATCGATTGTTTTCCTTTAAATCGGTAGTGCTTAAAAAAGTTTTCATCTGTCCCAACCGTGCGAAAGCCCCGGTAACTATCCCCTAGTGAGTAAGGAATCGTCCAATCAACTGATGGATTTGCTTTCCACTGTTGATAGCTTTTCCAGGAAACATTATTTGTGGCCTGTCCCATATTGAAAACTGAATAGAGTAACAGCTGAAGCTGCCCGCTTCGTGCGCCCACAAGTAAATCAACTTGGCTGACAGTTTGGGTGAATGCGCCTTCTGCTGTATCTTTAATTTTTTCTAGAGTTAAAAGAAGCGCTGTGCTGAGCGCAATACAAGTTATGGTAAGTCCCACAACAAAAGATCGATTTAATAAAGACTTCCAGGCGATCAGGAATAGATTTTTCATTTCCATTCTCCGATTTCGATGACCCGGTCGAACTGAGTTTGCAGACTTCGATCATGACTTACAAAAATCATCGAAGTTTCGAAATTTTTTGCCAAATTAAAAAGAACATTTAAGAACGCATTTCGGTGATCGGTATCGAGAGCTGAAGTTGGCTCGTCTGCTAAAAGTAGTTTTGGTCTTTTTAAAAAGGCTCGAGCAGCAGCGACTCTTTGACTTTGACCGAAGCTTAATTCAGTTACTTTTTTATTTTTTAAAGTTTCAATTCCTAAATCCCGGATCAAATTATTCAGGTCAGCCGTAACCGCTTCAGCTGTGCGGTCATCGTGAAAGCCCAACCAAAAAGGAAGACGGATATTTTCTTCCACACTTAAATAAGGAATCAGATTAAAACTTTGGAATATGAAGCTTATCGATTGTTTACGGATCAAATCTTTGTGATGCGCATTCGATAAAGAAAAATCTTCGCCTAAAACTTTTAAAGAACCTTCACTTGGATGAAGAAGTCCTGCCACTAATTCTAGAAACGTGGTCTTCCCGCTTCCACTGGGGCCTGCTAAGAAAACTTTCTCGCCCGTCTTTAATTGAAATTGGGGAATTTGAAGCGTCGGACTTTGATTAGGATAAGCGAACTTTAAGTCTGCGACGTTAATCACATTAAAGTTCATGGGTAAGGCTCGACACTATCGGCTTGAATTTCAAACGATGAATCACCGTATACAGATTTAGAAGTTGAAATTTTAAAATCTCCATAAACCCAGATGGGACCAAAAGCTGTCGGAAAGCCATCGCCCTTCACCTTCACGTAAACCATTTGATTCGGGGGCGGTGCCGGCATGTGAATGCAGGCTTGCGGATTCGGCACCAATAAAAATTCAGTCACTTTACGAAGATGATCTTCGAGGGGAACCATAAACCCAGGGATTCTGATTTTCTGCGCATGAAATGATTGAAGTTCCGGAGAAGCCTTACCCGTCACGTAATCCAGCTGCCCCAGTAATCGCCAGTCAATTTCTGTCGCGTTCGATGGGCTTTTAGTTGCGAAGAAAATGATGATGCCCAATAAGAAAAAGGCAAAACCGCTGATGATCAAAATAGTCTTATTCATGCTGGAAACAAGTCTGGCCCCGATTATTTTGAAAGGCAAGACGCTTTCAATTGTTCCCCGCTTGAGCTTCACCCCTTCACATGCTAGAAATATCACATGAGCAAATCACTGCAGCGCGTTCGAGGCACCCAAGATCTATTACCCGAAATTTCTCGCAAATTTCGCTTTATTGAAAACCTAGCTTGGAATGAAGCTAAGAACTACGGTTACGGCGAAATCGACACTCCAATTTTCGAGATGTCTGAAGTTTTCCACCGAACATTGGGTGAAACTTCAGATATGGTGCACAAAGAAACTTATACTTTCGAAGACCGCGGCGGAGACTCCGTCACCTTGCGTCCCGAAGGCACAGCCGGAATCGCTCGCGCGTTTATTTCCGAAGGCTTGGCGCAAAACTTACCGCTGAAGTATTTTTACTCTGGCCCCATGTTTAGATATGAGAGACCTCAAAAAGGCCGCTATCGCCAATTTCACCAAATCGGTATCGAATCTTTAGGTTATGACAATCCACTTAGTGATGTTGAAGTGATTTCACTCGCTTCTGATTTTTTAAAAAAACTAGATCTTCTTTCGTCGTGTAAGTTGCAGCTCAATACTTTGGGCGACGCTATCTCACGAGGCCAATACCGTGATCAGCTGGTTGCATACTTCACGAAATTTAAAAATGATTTATCCGCTGATTCACAAATGCGTTTAGAAAAAAATCCACTTCGTATTTTGGATTCAAAAGACCCAAACGATAGAAAGCTGATTGTCGATTGTCCGAATATGGAAGCATCAATGACGGATGATTCAAAAAAGTTTTTCGCACGCGTTCGCGAAGGCTTAGAACAAAACCAAATTCCTTACGAAGTCAGCTCAACACTAGTTCGCGGAATCGATTATTACACGCACACAGTTTTCGAATTCGTCACAGAAAAACTAGGCGCCCAAGGAACTGTTCTTGCGGGCGGCAGATACGATGGATTGATCGAAACCATGGGTGGTCCCAAAACTCCGGGCGTTGGCTGGGCTGCAGGCTTAGAACGTTTAGCCGAACTCACTCAAGAAAATTTAATTCCAGCGCAAGTTTTAAAAGCTGCGATTGTTCCAGCTGATGAAGCTGGCGAAATCTGGGCCTTAAGTGTAGCAAAAGATTTAAGAGCACAAGGATACGCGACAGAAATCCTCTGGAACGGCAACGTCGGAAAAAAAATGAAAAAGGCCGCAAGCCTAGGCGCCGAATACGCTTTGATTGTTGGAGCGACGGAAGCGCAAAACAAGAGTGTGACGGTTAAGAACTTGGGCACTGGTGAACAGGTGACAGGTACATTACCAGTGACGCTGCGTTAGGCGCTTTCACTTACATTTATTGCATGACCGCGAAGGCCGAAACAACTTAAAGAATTATATTATTATTTGGTCAACAGAGCTCAGTTCGTATGAACGTTCTTCGACTTCGAAAGACCTTCTCGTATACAATCTGTTTTTAATGTCGATCGTCACAGGTCGATGGACATTTTTTGCCAATTGATTGCGTCATTAGGTGCGTTGACTTGACACGCTCAACGTTAAACATGAGCCTGTTCCCCGATTTGTAAGCAACAAATCGTATAGGAGTATTTAATGAAATATGTGCCATATATTTTGAGTGTTCTATTATTTCAATCCATTGCCTTTGCATCAGCCACTTTCAGTAATTGGGATGGCCAGGATTTCAAGGTCTTATCAAAAGATATTATTCATGGGGAGGCCACAATGGAAGGAGTCTTCCAGGTGAAGTGTTTACCGGCCGCCGCCCTTGCCGGACTTCTTCCTCCAGGATTAATTTTGAAAAAGACAAATCTTTGCGAATATGGGTTGCACCCAGCACTATTTTTTTTCGGAGTTCAAAAGAATTTACGAGCCGTTACAAAAATTGGATCTATTCCATTTTCCCAAGAGTATAATGAAAGCATTATGGGAATTTTTTCGGTTACATATAAAAATACAGCCGAGCGATTTTTCTATGTGTCCCAAATTAAGGTTGATTCAACTGCGGCTTGGCTATTTGCTCAACCTTATGGCGGTCTCAATAAGCACTTGTCTATGATAAAGACCGAAGAAGGCAAACAAACCCTTTTTAGCAAAGATGGAAAAACACAATTGGCCTTGGCACGATGGGTGAACTTAGGCGCAGTAGATGAAAATAAACTAATTTTTAATTTTAGCAAAATTGAAGAATATTTTGCGGATAGAGTAATCGCAAAGCGAGGCTCAGGCTTTACATGCTTTGGCTTTAAATGGAATTTTCAAATTGGAAAAATGAAGCCGAGCCAACTTCAAATGAAGTTGAACGACGAGTATGTCTCTCATATGTTGTCAGGGATATACAGCGATAAACTTAACTTAGAACAATCGCCGCTTGGCGCGTTTTATTCATCAAATAATTGGGCCATGCAATTGCCGCAGACTTGTCAGTAGTATTCAAACTGAATCTAACAAAGCTACTATGCTCGATTTTGTTTTGAATGACCCACAAGGAATGCTCGGAACTGGAAAACATATCTCGCTCCCCTACTGCGTGAAAACTTTCAAGCTCCGTTATTTTCAATGCAAAATCAGATTTGGTTTCATAAAATCCCAAGGTGACCCGAGTCATCTTCCCATTAAAGGTGCCGAATTATTCTAATGCCAATACGGGGCCTCGTAATTTTTTTCTAAGTTAAGGCTTAGATTGAATAAAATCCCGAATAAGAAAATTCACTAATTTTGGTTTTTCTCGGGCAATCCAGTGGGTTGCATCCGGTACTCTTTCAACCCGAAGGTCGTCCACATAAGCTGGCAAACCAACGAGATTTCCCAAAAGAATGTGCTTATCTTGTTCTCCCCAAATGACCATTGTCGGCACCCGAACACGATAAGCCCCTCCTTGTGGTGAAATATCCCGAGGGTTTGGCTTCCGTCCATGAGATGGATTCACAAAATCCGCTGCGCGGTAGTAGTTAAGCGCGGCATTGAGCGCCCCTTCCTGAGCCCACGCCTGCAAGTACTGCTTGTAGCTGCTACTTGAAAGAAATCCCGAATTGAGCAATGGCTGCAAAATTTGATCGTCTAAAATCTTAAAATTAAATGCGCTGAGAATATACTTGGCAAATGGCGTGCGAAAGAAATCTACATATTCGCCAGCTTTACGTTGCACTGGATTTTCTTGAAGTTCACGGGCAAGAATAGCTGGATGTGGTGAATTTAAAATGATGAGGCGCTTGACCCATTCTGGATGGTGAATAGCAAATCCCCATGTGACGATTCCACCCCAGTCATGGGCGACCCATGTGGCACCCTTCAAATTTAACTTTTCAGCGATCTGCTTGAGATCTTCAATCAAAACAGAGATTTGATATTGCGACTTACCTTTTGGTTTTGAAGAAAGATTAAATCCCCGCATATCAATTGCAATCACTTTGTGATCTTTTGAGAGTTCTTGAATCTGATTTTCCCAAGCTAACCAAAACTCTGGAAATCCGTGAACAAATATAATCGGTTCACCATGGCCCGCACTAACGTAGTGGATGTTAACACCATTTATATCAATCCAGCCATGACTTACCGTCGCTTCAGCGGAAGAAGCACTCAGAGGCTGTAAACAAAATATGAAGAACGCCAAAACACTAAAGATAAATTCTCTCACCTTGATGCCCCTTAGTTAGAGTTTTTTATACGCGGGACTAGATAGCGATGCAAGCTTCAGGAGTTAACAACAAGCACGTGAGTATTCAGGCAAATATATCCGTATTTTTGTCTGAATATTTTTCTCTAAATTAACTGAATCGTATTGAGTTGCTAACATAACGTCGAACTTCTAAACAACTCTATTTTCTCTTCGCGCGAGTATGAATGCATAATTACGAAATCGTAAAGTAATTCAACAGCGAAACATGCCGACACCAAAAGTGTTGCTCCACTCTGAAGCACTAAATTCGTTTACCTTTACAGGATTTAAGCAAAACTGATATTCTAATACTAGGGATTTTTAGCACTTTTGAAAATATTTGAATTTTATTGATAAGAAATATTAACGGGGGAAGAATGAACAAATTTTGGTGGCAGAACAATTGGCGGTTTCTAGTAAGGACCACTTTGTTAGGAAGTATTATTTTAGCGCTTGGATCAGTTCTTTCGGCAGTTGCGCACGCAGCGCCAACGATGACAGCACCAGCAACTATTGAAGCGGAAGCAATGACAATTAAAACTTCTGGCGCAAGCATGGTTATCAATGGCGCTGCCGTATGGAACCTTTGGTCTAATGGTTCTATAGAGAATGATGTTAACTTTCCAACAACTGGCGACTACGACATTAAAGTTTTAGGATTTTCGGACATGGTAGCTGGCGTTGGTGCGGAAGTAGGTGTTCGAATTGATGGTGTTGCATATGGTAAACAGTTTTTTTCTCAAACAAGCTCAACTACACGCACCTACAAAGCCTATGCAACCGCAGGGGTTCACCGTGTTTCTATTCACTTTTCAAATGATACCCAAACGGGCGGCGATCGAAACTTTCTTGCTGATAAGATTTCTATTGTTGCCATTGGCAGCCCAGTTCTTGCTCCAGCTCCAACACCCGCACCTGCTCCAGCTCCAGCTCCAGTTTACAATGCAAATATTCCAATGAGTTGTGTTGAAAACTATCAAGCTGCGGTGGGCCCATACGCTGTTGAGAACAACATGTGGGGTAAAGACGGTGTTTACGGCTCGTATTCACAATGTGTGGGTATGGCAACGGGATTTAATAGTGATGGATCTGTTTCGGCGAAATGGACTTGGCAGTTTCCAGCTGGCCCGTCGGAAGTAAAGTCATTTCCAAATATTCGGATCGGTCAACGACCGGGACTCCAGTCAACGCCTGGTTCTAATCTTCCTCGCCGGCTCGACCAAGTGAATACGGTCACGACATCGTGGAATACGCAAAGCACACACACTGGTACCGGACAGTTAGCTTACGATCTGTGGCTGACAGCTGATCCAAATGTGTATCCTGGCGGATTCCCAGCGGCACCGATCACGCACGAGATTATGGTCGCCCTTGAGCCTTACGGTGGATACGGCTTAGATCGCAACCCCGCATGGTATGTGGAAGAAACAACGATCAACGGTATCCGTTATAAAGTATATAAAGCTGACAACTTTGGTCTTCCTAACAGGCAATGGCGCTTTCTCGTGTTCCAAATGCTAACACCGATGGTCGCAGGAAACCTAGATTTCAAGCCATTATTCGCATACCTAAAGAACAAAGGTTTTATCTCCGGCACAGAATATCTTTCTTCATTTGAATTTGGTACGGAAGCTGTGGAAGGCACAGGAACAGTTAATATTCGATCATTCAAAGCTACAATTGACTAAGAATTTGTCTAAAGCTTGCGAAAAAAGCGGCGATAACCTCGCCGCTTTTTTTGCAATCGTCCTCACTTCACGTATACGGTGCACCAAATAATCTGAAGCAGTTTAAGAAACTCATTGATCGCTTAAAACCTGGTTTCTAAAACACTCTACTGATTGCAAAAGGCGGCCGCAAAAAAAGCGGTCCTTTGGTTTATTCGGCGACTTAAAAAATTAAAAGAAAAATCAAATTAAAAATGACCGCCACAACGGTTACGTGATTCGATAAATAAACTGGATATCTTTGTTGATATATTTTCATCTGCTTTTAATTTATTAATGTCACTTAATAAGCCTTGAGCTGAGATTCCCAGGTATTCCCAATTGCTTTTTGCATTCGCCCCCCCGCCCGCGGTCATTAAAATTTGGGTTTTTGCGGTTGTGCTAGCTGATAATTCAGATAGAAGAGTTTTTAAATCCCGATTTTTCATATACTGCGGCCACCAGGCATTGCTTATATCCAGAATGCTGACTTTAATTTTTGCAAGTTCCAAGGCTTCATTCAAACTCTGTACAAAACTACTATCACCTAAATTTCCAACTAAACTGACAATTCGACCGGCCCGCGCTAAGTTTTGTAAGCGTTGAAATAGAATTCTGTCGTGAGTGTATCTTGCATCTTTAAAGTGAGCTTCGGCAAACGATGTTAAAATTCGTTTTTGCCCAAAAGCTTCAAAACCTTTTTGCTCTCTGACCGTTTTAAGAAACCACTGAAGATATCTTTCAGGAATCGGTTCTGATTTTGTGTATTGCTTAATTTTAAAAGCTGCAACTTGAACCGAAGCTTCAAAACGAAGCCTTTGATAATCCTTCATGTCATCAGCGACTGTTAATAGCAGAGTATTAATTCGATTAAACAAAACAACCTGTTGATCCCGGTCCACTTGCACAACAAAATTTATCTGAGGATTAAGTGCCGCCGCAATATTAGTTCTTTCTGTGCCAACGCTTATAAGCGCCCCCTCCACTGGAGTCTGAGAAAATGCAGATTTCATCCGGCGAGGATTCCATTCATTTGGATGCACGAAGGTGCCAGTTCCCACTGAAGTTTGATTTTGAAAGCTTTCTGATTCTAATTTTTTAAAGGCACTTAAATCAATGGAGTCGCTTGCAAAAAGCGTCACCGATAAACTTAGGATAAAGAGAATTGCAGCTGATCTCATCAGAATGAAATCAATGCAACATGTGTTCCTAAATTATGTCTCGAGATGAGACGATCTTAGTTTGGTTATCCAGTCAGCGAGGCGTCAGGCTAGCGAACTTCTTCTTCCGTAGTGTCAGGAAGATTGTTGATTTGAATATCAGAACCCTGTTCGTCTTCTGGTAAGAATCCCGCGTTTGCCCAACCGTCATAAATGACTGGCGGTTCTTGCGGAGGTAAAATTTCGCTACCGACAGTTGCGGTAGTTCCCGCTGGAGTAGTCGTTCCCACCGTTGCAGGATTGGCATTTCCAAAAGTTGAACTCGGTACTGGCACACCCGTTACAGATGCTGGTGCAGGCGCCGTTGCGGGCTGAACCGGAGCCACAGTCGCTTGCGCAGGTACCGCTGTAGTTCCAGGTCTAGTGATCTCAACGGGATCATCTAACACAATATTTTTTTGTAAATCAGCGACGTTCGGTTTTGGAGTCGTCTTCGCAGCTCTCATATCGTTTGAGCGATCTGTGTAAAAACCAAAGCTAAAAAGTCCGAGACCCACAAGAACACCCAATAATGTGAAAACAAAATATTTCATTTTTAAATTCTCCTATTTTCTGTGGAGGCGAATCGATTGTCCCCGCCCCCAGCCATTGATTGCTAAACTTCCAGCGCGGCTCCAGATGAACATCAAAGCTAAACCGATGACGAGCATGGCGATACTCAACCACTGCCCGCGCGTGAGCCCGAGTGCTTGATAACCGATATGTGCATCAGGAAGTCTGAATTGTTCACCCGCGATACGAGCGATGCCATAAGTGACAAGAAAAGTTGCGCAGATAAAGCCAGGCTTGCGAGGTTTTCGCCAAACCATGAAAAGGAAAATAAAAAGTAAGAGGCCTTCACCCAAAGCTGCATAAAGTTGCGAAGGATGTCTTAAATCTAAAAGTGGACCGACAGCAGATTTCACTGCTTCATTTCCATTTTGGATTTCGAGAATGAGTTTTCCGATCGCATCGTAGACACCTTGGCGACTGACGGGATCGGAATTCATTTTATCGACCCAGCCGAACCAAGTGTCGCGGGTGACACCAATTTTTTCAGTTGCATCAACAAGTGAGCTTAAGCGTTTTGAATCAGTATTAGGCCATAACCACATGTCTTGAGGAAACTTTACTCCTAAAGCAAATCCAGGTTCTGCAATTCTACCCACAAGTTCGCCGTTAATAAAATTTGCGATCCGTCCGAAGAAAACTCCGATCGGTCCGGTCACGCAAACGAGGTCTAATAGATAAAGTGAGTTGATCCGGTAGCGACTGGCGAAAAATAAACAAGCAGCGACAATTCCGATCATGCCACCGTGACTTGCCATTCCACCTTCGTTAACCGCTAAGAGTCCCCAGTAAGGAAAATCAGGTTTAAATTTGACAAATAAATCGGGAGAATAAAAAAGTGCGTAGCCTAAGCGACCACCAATGAGAGTTCCAATTGCAATCGTCGTTACGAAATCGCCAACGAGTGCCCGAGACAAGCCCGCATTCTGCCGTTCACTGAGCCAAGTAATCAGAAAATATCCAAATAGAAAACCGACTAAATAAGCAGTTCCATACCAGCGAATTCCGAAATTTTCTGAAAACTGTAAAAGGAATGGGCTCAGACTGTGGACCATGGCTAAAAGTACTCCCTATTTTGTGTG
>JANPPO010000145.1:0-10634 GCA_031428555.1 Bdellovibrionales bacterium
TGCGGACGGTGATGAAGTCCTCCAGCCGACCCGCTTTGATAGCGTCTCTAAGTGACAACTGGCGGTGCATTGGTCTGCGCTCCGGAAAGTAGGCTCATTTGTGGGTTGCCTAGAACACACTTGGAATTTCAATCGAAAACAAGATGGTGCTTTGGTTGAAGTTTTTGAGATCAACTACCTATTCCAGGTAGAAGGCGCTGAGGATGTTCTTAATCAAGAGCCGATCTCAAAGGAGCCGCATTTAAGATTTGAATGGGTTGCTTTGAATAAGCTTAGTGAATTGAACGTGCTTCCAGGTCCTTTAAAGAAGTTAATACCAGAATTATCAAATTCAAAGTTTGAAGGTATGTGGGAATCCACTCTGTAATTGATTTTTAAAAGGCACATGTAGTAATTTGTAGGAATCGGGAAAAAAGAGTATTGAAATCACTCAAGATTTCGAATCTCCGCACTCCCTACCATTTTTTATTTAACCCAACCGCGGATGCCACAAAAGGCCATTTTGAATCGTCGAACTTCGGAACAAATAAAAACTGAAATTATAGACCGTTTAGGTTTTTTCCCGCCGTTTTTCGAGC
This sequence comes from Bdellovibrionales bacterium, assembly GCA_031428555.1. Taxonomy (GTDB): domain Bacteria; phylum Bdellovibrionota; class Bdellovibrionia; order Bdellovibrionales; family Bdellovibrionaceae. The sequence goes on from JANPPO010000145.1 coordinate 579, forward strand.
CCGCGCTCCGTTCACCAAATGTTCTAGAAAACCTATGGCAGCAAACACTCTCCGGTTATATCGAAAATCCAATTCCCGAGCTGTTTAAAGAAAAATTAGCGGCTGTGCTGGCTCGGTATTGTACTGTTCCCTACTGCTTATTGTGCCATAGCTCTGCTCTTCGGCCGTTGGGCATGACTGCTTCGGCCGTCCTTGAGATTCTTGAGCAGCCGCCACTCAGTTCCATAGAACTCGCCGAGAAAACTAAGTGTCTTGATGCTGAAAGAATTGCGGATTGGCCAGAAGCGAATTCGCATCTTGAGGAGTGTATTCTGTATTGCGCTGTCGCAATATTTTTAGGCGAGGACACTGTAGAGTGTCAGCAAAAACTCAGAAATCTTCTTCCGGATTCCTACTTTGATAATTTGATCAGCTTTATTGCATACAATCGCACGTCTTTAACATGGGCCGAGGCCCATCCTGAACTCGATTTCAAAAACGACAAAAGAGTTCGAGAAAATTATGCGCCTCTTGTGGCTGATGAACCAAGGCTGGCCGATTTCTTTTCGAACTATCAAGGCCGCGCGAAAGCCCAGATGGGCCGACGCGCAAAGTGGCTCACTGAAGAAAATAAGGCCTTTGTAAAACAAGAGCGAGTACTTCGGGCAGATGTCGAGAGCGAACAGGCGCGTCTGATTCGAGTTTTTGAAGCGATGCCTAATCCAGTCGCCATGTTAAATGGTCCAGATCATCGGTTTACATTCACGAACTCCAGTTATCGAGATTTGCTTATTGGCGGAAAAAAAGTTGTCGGTAGGACCGTTGCCGACGCACTTCCAGAAGCCATCGAACAAGGCTTTGGTAAATTGCTCGACAACGTCTATCAAACAGGAATTCGCATCGCCGCATCAGAAACGCCCATTGACCTTGAGCAAGCCGATGGGCAGATGAAGAAATTCTATCTCGATATTCTTTATGAGGCTGTTCGTGACGCCGACGGTGAAATTGAGGGTATTGTCGTTGTGGTCACCGATGTGACCCAGCAAGTTGTGCAACGTCAACTTTTGGTAGAAGTAAACAAAGCAGTTTCAATTCAACAGCGAAAGCTAGATCTTATTATTAAGGAAGCGCCGATCGGGATTGCTCTTTTTACAGGTGCAGATCTGAAATTCGAAATTGCAAATGAACAATGGCAAGCTCTTGTTCCCAATCAGCGCACTTATATTGGCCGAACTTATGACGAAGTTTATCCGGATCTTATTCCGACAGGACTGTCAAAAATCATTAGGAAAGTTTTCGATTCAGGCGAGACGTTCACAGCTCTTGAAATGCTGGTGCCGGTGATGAAAGCGGATGGCTCAATGGAAGAGCGCTATTTCGATTTAAGTTACATACGCATGACTGATGCAGATGAAGTACCCTACGGAGTCTTTTCGGTCGCTGCCAACATTACGGACCGAGTGATGGCAAAGATCGAACTTTCAGAGGCTAAAGCAGATGCAGAGCGAGCCAATCTTTTGAAATCCGCATTTTTAGCGAATATGTCCCACGAAATCCGCACGCCACTTGGTGCGATGATTGGCTTCGCAGATCTGATGCGAGATCCAGGGCTTTCGGAAGGCGAACGTTCGAACTACATTAACATTCTTCTCAGAAATGGCGATCAGCTTTCGGTCATCATTAATGATATTTTAGATCTTTCAAAAGTCGAAGCTGGTCACCTAACACTTGAATATATCGACACGGACCACAAAATAATCGGTTTAGAAGTTGTATCACTTATGCAAGGCAAAGCGCGAGAAAAAGATCTTTCGCTCGAGTACTCGGCGGATATGACAACGCCGTCGCTCATTACTTCTGATCCTACTCGCGTCCGGCAAATTCTGCTTAATTTGGTGGGTAATGCGATCAAGTTTACGCAATTTGGTTCCGTAAAAATTCGGGCTTATGGAGGCAAAACTGATTCTGGAAAACGAGCTTTATGTTTTGAGGTGAGTGATACTGGCATTGGAATATCTGCTCCACAAATAAAACGTCTTTTTCAGACGTTTTCGCAAGCTGATGAGACCACGACCCGACGATTTGGTGGAACAGGTCTTGGCCTGGCTCTTTCGCGTCGTCTGGCTCGAGCGTTGGGTGGCGATATTACCATCGCTCAATCCGCTGAGGGCGTAGGAACGACGTTTCTTGTAAAAATAGCTGATGAGCCCGATAAACGATCGTCAATTGCGGATACATTTAAAGTTGAGAGGCGAAATGAGCCAGATGTAAAAGAACAATCTCTTGTTGGATTGAAAATCCTAGTTGTCGACGATGCTCCAGATAATCGAGCGTTAATATGGCACTATCTAACAAAGCAAGGAGCTTCCGTCGAGTCGGCTGAAAACGGTTTGCTGGGATTTAAGACGGCGATTGCGGGAGATTTTGACCTAGTTTTGATGGACATTCAAATGCCTGTAATGGACGGCTACTCGGCGACCCAGAAACTTCGGGAGGCGGGATACAGGAAGCCGATCGTTGCTCTTACTGCGCACGCCATGAATGAGATTCGTAAGAAGGCTTTGAATGTCGGATACACGGACCATCTTACGAAGCCCATCAACCCGGCCGATTTGATAAGAACGATTCTTCGGCTTACGGCTGCTCCTGTTTAGAGGAAATTCGACAAAGAGATGCGCGACAACAACGGCAATTGTCTTTAAAAAATTTAAATTGTCGTATGTTGTAGTTGGAAATACTCTAGGTAGCTGAAATTGTTTGAAATTAGGAACGAAGAAGTCTCCCTACCATTTTTCTAGCATGATCAGCGAGGAGCTTAATGGATAATCCTCCAAATATATTTACTCCAGTACAAATCGATACTCCAAGATTAAAAATTCGTCCCCTTTCAGCAGCTACTTGGCAAAAAGTAGCGGATGGAGTTTTGTATGATAATTCTTTTCATAGCCAAATGTGGGGAATGAAAACATTGGAAGACATCAAAAAGAGTTACGAGAGTTCGCTCATTGCATTTGAAAATAAAAAAGGTAATCCGTTGGTTTTTTTAAGCCCCGATGAAACTGAAGTCTATGGTAAGACAAATTTTATGAACGTCGAACCACATAATAAAATGATCGAAATTGGTGGCACTTGGATTGGTAAAAAGTGGCAGCGTAGTTTTGTAAATACCGAAACAAAATATCAGCTTTTAAAATATTGTTTTGAATCGCTAGGTCTTAAGCGTGTGGAATTTCGAATCGATGCAGAAAACATTATTTCACAAAAAGCTATCGAAAGAATCGGCGCACAGTTTGAGGGGCTGCTGCGAAATCGAACAATCAATGCAACAGGAAAGTGCCGTGACTACAAGTTCTATTCTGTAATTGATTCTGATTGGGCCACTTTGAAGACTAAGCTTGAAAGCAAAATTCGGTAGTGGTTTAAAGTCTGGTAGTGCCATCCAAAAGTTTTAAAGGAATTTTCTATGACAAATGTCGAAGATTATAAAAAACAAATTCGTAAAACAATTCTTGAAAGTATTGAAGTACTTCCGGAAGTCTTAGCTGCCTGGGAAGGTGGCTCTGTGGCCAATGGTAAATTCGATCAATATTCTGATATCGACCTTTGCCTTTTAACTCGGTCGCCCTTGAGGCCCGTTTTAGACAAAGTAGAGGCAATACTTCAAAAATTTCAGGTCACGCATACTTGGCAGCCATCAAAATCAGCTTTCGGTGATGGTATTATGCAAAGGGTGATCAGACTTAAAGATGCGCCAAAGTATTTTTTCGTCGATGTCGCTGTTTTTGATCAGGCCTACCCCGAGTTGTTAAAAGATTTCCTAGAGATAGAAAGGCACGGCCAGCCCATTATTTATTTTGATAAGGTGGCGGCGATCAAGCCTGGACATACAGATCCTGAGGCACTGTTTAACCGTCAGCAAATCAGAGCTAATGATTTGAAGAGTGGTTTTCCAATATTTAAAACACTTGCACTTAAAGAAATTGATCGTGGGCTGCCGATTGATGCGATTGGTTTTTACCAAACCGGCTTAGTTAAGCCCTTAATTGAGGTGCTAGGCATGCTTTATCGGCCCTACACGGCTGACTTTGGGATGCGCTATATTCACAAGACCTTCCCCTTAGGTCAGCAGAAACTGATTGAGGACCTAAATTACGTTGCTGGCGTTAAAGATCTCCATGAGAAAATTGCAAAAGCAGAGAAAGCTTTTGAAGATGCGGTCAGACAGGTTCAAAGTAGGACCCATGTTAAAGCCAGCACGCCTCAAAGTTAAAATTACCCGAAATTTAAGACGTTCAATTATGCGCGGGCATCCGTGGATTTATAAGGACGCAATTATTCCGCCTGAAAAAGTAGAAACTGCGCAGATGGCGCAAGTTTTAGATAATAAAGGCGAGTTAGCTTGGGGAATGTATGATCCGCACAGTCCACTTTCAGTGCGAATTTTGTCGACTGATAAAGCACCACCGTCGCCTGCATTTTTTGAGAAGCGATTTTTACGTGCATGGAATTTGAGAGCGGGTGTTCGATCTGTCCATACTGATGGCTACCGATTATTTAATGGTGAGGGTGATTTGTTACCGGGTTTAATTTGTGATGTGTATAGCTCTGTTGCTGTTCTTCAATTTGATGGGCAGGGGCCGGTCGAATTTTGGGATAAAGCTTTTGTCGCAAAATGGCTTCTTGCTAATACGAATTGCAAAACAGTAATTGAAAAAACTCGAAGAAGTCCTGATCGTACAACGCAGTTACTTGACGGAGTTCCATACGAAAATGAAGTTTTGATAAAAGAAAATGGTGTGATCTTTAAGGTGAATTTAGAGAAGGGCCAAAAAACCGGATTCTTTTTGGATCAAAGAGAAAACAGAAATCACGTCAAGAATATGAGCGCAGGAAAAAGCGTTTTAAATCTTTTCAGTTATTCCGGTGGCTTTTCTGTCTATGCTGGCCTTGGCGGAGCAAAGAAAGTTGCTAGCCTCGATGTCTCTAAAGGGGCGATTGATTTAGCGGAGCAGAATTGGGCTCTAAATGGCTTAGATCCTGCCAATCATACAAGTCTCTGTGTCGATGTTTTCGAATATTTGAATGGCGCTCCAGAGCCTTGGGATCATATTATTGTGGATCCGCCTTCAATGAGCCATTCAGAAGATCAAAAACAAGCCGCAGTAACAAAGTATATCGATTTATTTGCAGCGGCTGCGAAGCGAGTTCGCGCTGGTGGCGAGCTCTCGCTAAGCTCTTGCTCGAGCCACATTTCGTTTGATGATTTTTTTGGGATTATTGACGAGTGCTTATCGAATGCTCGTCGTAAGGGGCAAATCTTGCGAGTCTCGGGGCAGGGGCCAGATCATCCATTCCCCCATGCTAGCCATGAACAACGTTATCTTAAGTTTGTTCACCTGGCTTTAGACTAAATATATATAGATAGACTCAGTCTATTTTTAATAGCCCTTACATCTTAGAAAGGGTTTGAAATCACTGATGACTCCATCAGTTCGGATTCCGGCATCTAATGTGCTCCTTATCTTTTCGATATGAAGAAAATTAGCGGATACAAACACATTCAATCCTCGTTAAGCATTTTAATACTATTTAGCGCGACTTTTTTTGGCGAGGTGGTGTCCGCAAACCTAACATGTGCATCCCAATTTGCGCCCAAGTCCGAAAAAACCAAAGAATTAAAGAAAGACTACACGCGGGTTTACAAATTTCTAGGAGCGAACAAGTCTCAAAATGGGACAATGTTTTCTATCTGGGCACCGAACGCAAAAAGTGTAGATGTTCTTGTCGAGAAAAACGATTCGACATTTGAAAAGCACGTCTTAACTAAAGACGAAGCTCAAGGGGTTTGGTCAGCTGATGTTAAGGGCCTAGATACTGCCACAAATTTTGAGTATAAATTTAGGATCGTTGATGCCCATGGAAAAACTCAGTTTCGCAATGACCCATTAGCAAGATTTATTGTGCGAGATAAAGATTCGGGTATTTGGAATTCCGTTGCATGGGATCCTGCGTCGTATGTTTGGAAAACAAAGAATTTCGTACCACCCAAAAAGCTAAGAATAATGGAAGTAAATCCACGAACAAGAGTGCCAGGTAAACCAGATATTAATTTTAGAGAACTAGCTCACCACTTAGTTCCCATTTTAAAAGAGAGTTCGAATAACGCCGTTTCACTTATGCCAATTACGCATCACAATGTTGTTGAATCTTGGGGCTACCAACCAGGCGCAATTTTCGCAGTCAACTACCGGCACGGAACACCAGATGATCTAAAATACCTTATCGATTATTTACATCAGTATGGAATCGCAGTATTTTTTGATCAGAATGTTGGCCATGCCTCTAAAGATTGGGACACTGGTTTAGGCGGACTAGATGGAACACAACTTTATTTTCCAGAAGCTGCACACTTGGGCGAGCATCGTGATTGGGGCACTTACATCTACAATTATGCTCGAAATGAAGTGAAAGACTTTTTAATTTCGAGTGGAAAATACTGGCCAGAGGAATTTAGAATTGATGGTTTCCGCGTCGATGGTGTGACCTCTATGCTCTATCGGGATTATTCACGCTCTCAGGAAGAGAAAGATTTAATTTGGCGAGAGTTCGGCACAAACAAAAATCATGATGCTGTGGAATTCTTAAAGAACTTAAACTTAGAAGTAAAAAAGTCATTTCCAAATTTTATCACGATCGCAGAAGAGTCTTCCGGCTGGCCTGGAGTCACAAAACCAGTCAAAGATGGCGGACTTGGTTTTGATTATATGTGGGGAATGGGCGCCATGCACCACATGAGACAATTCTTAGGCGCAGCACCTGAACACCGAAATCTGTTTGAACTTGTCGCGCCCGATGCTTGGAGCGAAAAATTTATTTACTACGTTAATTCCCATGACGAAACTGCCCATGGAAAAAGAAGATTCATCGAGCAAATTAACGGAGCCTCAGGTTCTTCAAAAAAGTTTGACGTAGCTAGAGTCGTGACAACCTGGATGTACGCGATGCGTGGTGCTCCGATGTTATTTCAAGGTGACGAAATTGCTGATGTGCGCGGTTGGAACCACAACCTCGATGTCCAAGAACATTTAAAACAATTTGACCCTCACAAAAAATTTCAAAAGTTTGTGCACGATTTAGGTTTCTTACATGAAAAAGAACCTGCATTCGGTCGGCTGGATGAAGGAAGCATGAAAGTTCTAAACGTAGACAATAAAAATCAGGTTCTGGCGATCGCAAGAATTGGTGAGAATTCAAAAGATAATTTAGTCATTATTTTAAACTTCGGAGATCAGACAATTCCGACCTATAAAATTCCAGTCCCTAATAAGGGAAAGTGGCAGATCATTTTTGATTCAGATGCAAAATTTTATGGTGGTAATGGTGTTATTACTTCTGTGAATTCAAAAAGTAGTGGCGGAATGAATCTGTTCCCAGACACCGCGATGATTAATAATTTGCCAGAATTTTCAACACTTATTTTAAAAGTGACTGAATAAAAGTTTTAGGAAAGAAAAGGTATTTAAATATGAAACGTATGTTAAAAAATATCAGCGCAATTTTACTTGTTACGCTTTTCACTTTTGTAGCTTGGGCTAATCCCAAAGTTTTGATGGTAACGCCAGAGCAGAGCCATATTTTTCAAACAGGTGGATTGGCTCACGCCAGTACCGGACTTGCAGAGGGATTAAACCACGAAAATATTAAGACTGACGTACTTATGCCCTATTTTCTTGAGATGAATACAAAAACAATTCAGGAAGGAAATAGAAAATTCAGTGTTGAATTAGACTGGCGTAATGGCGAGTCCCACAAAACAAGCGATTTTACATTGCATCGAAACACCGGAGAGCCATATACAACTTTCTTTTTACGCCACGAAGCAAATGTAGAAATTAACTATTTCAATAACAATCGATATGGAAAATCTAAGAAGTTTTATGGACCAGAGTCAATCAGTGGCGAATCTTTTGCGGCATTTGCTAAGGCAGCTGCAGATTTTATATTGAGCTCAAATTACGACATTGTCATTTTGAACGATTGGACTACCGGTTTAATTGCAACCCATTTGAAAGATGCAAAAGAACGTAATCAAAAAGTACCGAAAGTAATATTTGCGATTCATAATATCGAATATCAGGGCGTTTATCCTAAATCTCTATCGAACTTTTTGGGCCTAACAGAGCGGCACTATAATATTCAAGGATTTGAATATTGGGGCAAGATGAGCTTTATCAAAGCAGGTTTAAAGCATTCCGATATGATTTACACAGTATCGCCCCAATATGCCGAGGAAGTTACAACTCCACGTTTTGGGGCTGGCTTAAATGGAATTGCTTTCGAAAAGAAAGCTCAAAATCGAGTTATTGGAATTATGAATGGAATTAACAACGAAGAATGGGATCCATCTATTAAGCGCAAAAATTTAGAGGAAACATTTTCTGTGAGTGATATGAGTGGTAAAGAAAAGGGAAAATTAGCCTTACAGAAAGATGTGGGCTTTGAAATCAATACTAAAATTCCATTGTCGGTTTTGACATCACGTTTGGCCGAACAAAAGGGATTAGATTGGCTCATAGACGCCGTATGGATGGCCGCTGAACAGATCAACTCACAGTGGATTATTATCGGTAACGGCGATGAGATCTATGTTAATAAACTAAAAGAGTTGGAAAAGAAGCATCCATCAAAAGTACGTTATATGGACTTTTCTGAAGCCATGGAAAAGCGTTTGATACGCTATGCAGATTTCTTTGTTAATGGCGCTCGATTTGAGCCGATGGGACTAAACCAAATGTTTGCCCTTAGAAATGCAACGCTCCCGATCGTTAGCCGTGTCGGGGGACTTTTAAATTCAGTGAAACAAGATCAGACTGGTTTGCTTTTTGATATCGTTTACAAGCAGACAAGCAACGATGTAGATAAAGATGCGACACGTGAATCAGCATTCACTGCGATAAAAAGTGCAGTTAGATTATTCGAAAATAAAAGTAAAATGGATGAAATGCGCAAGCAAGCGATGCTCGAAAATAATTCTTGGATAGCACGGGTGCAAAATGAATTTCGTCCGTTTTTTGACTTTGTTCTGAATAGTGGTTATGACAAAATGTCTTTTTCACAGTGGAAAGAGTCAAAGTCAGTAGAGCGATCATGCAAAATTCTAATTTCAAGATAAATTGAAATTAGGTCCGCAGCCAGCTGCTAATTTCAATATATAGTGGGATTCCCAAAAGTAAATTCATCGGGAAAGTTAGTGCAAGTGGCAAGGCTAAATATAAACTCGGATTTGCGCCTTGAACTGATGACCGAATTGCAGCCGGAGCCGCAATATATGAAGCACTTCCTACGAGAACTGCTAGAAGAATCTGATCACCTTGAGAAAGTCCTAATTGGTAGCTTAAAAATAATGTTAGGCATCCAAAAGCGAAGGGAAGAAATATAGCAATTGGAATGGCAATGTACTTAAATTTCCAAGCCTCGCGCAATTGCTTTTGCGCGACGATTCCCAAATCAAGTAAGAAGAAAGCTAATACTCCTTTAAAACAACCCTGGATAACGGGTGAGATGCTACCCCAGGAGCCTTCATTCATAAGCATTCCGATTACAAACCCTCCGATTAATAAAACGACCGACTTCATAGAAAGAATTGATTTGAGAATTGAGCGAGATTTGGCCCTTATGTCATTTGAGTACTTTTGATAGAAGAAGACTCCAACTAGAATTGCAGGAATTTCCATTAAAGCCATGATCGCAACCATGTAGCCGCTGAATGCTAATCCTTCATTTTGTAAAATACTTTGCGCAGTAATAAATGTGACGGCACTAACAGATCCGTAAGATGCCGCAAGGGCCGCAGCGTTGGGAATTCCGAGGCGCTTCTTTAATAGAAAAAACAAAAAAATTGGAAGGGCGAGACACGAAGCAAGTCCAAGCGATAGAGTCGGGAGGAAGCCTAAAAGGTTTTCTGCATTCCTGACTTCGTGTCCGCCCTTCAAACCAAGACTCAAGAGCAGGAAGATCGACAAAAATTTTGATATCGATTCTGGAAACTCTAGATCGGAACGTATCCATGACGATATT
>JANPPO010000146.1:0-7360 GCA_031428555.1 Bdellovibrionales bacterium
AAAAAGAGCGAACTAGAAATCACAAACCTTTTGGTACCTGAGTGGTACATTTTGTGCCTTATTGAACGTAAGATTCAACAAGGCACAAAAAAATGAATTTAGATTAGAAAGGAGAAGTCATCACACAAGCGTAGCCAACAAGCTCACCTTGTGAAGTAACTACTTTTACCGTCTTTTCACCAACGATAACTCCGCATTCAGAAAGTCCACGGCCTTGATTAAGCTCTTTAACTGACTGAGCAGTTACACCGCATTTGTCAGCTTGATCACAAACTTGCGTCTCAATTGCTTGACCGAACGCAGCCGAACTTACAACAAGCGCAGCGCAAACAAACATAAAACTTTTCATAAAAACTCCTATTTGAAAAAACCGGCTATTTAAAGCCGGGGTTATTATTAAAGGATAGCGTTGCATAGTCTGTGGGATTAATTTCCCAGATTTTCAGGCTGCAACCTTTTCCAGCCTTCTTACGTGCTAGAGTAGTGCCGGGCTAGAGCACGCTTTAATTTGCGCTGGGCAAAAAAAAGTGACCACAGTATCTCATTTTAGGACGTAGATCGTCACCGGCTGGAAATTCGACAGACGATCTAGAAGAACCTAATTCCATGGCTGAAAGGGGCTCTCAAGGCCATCTAGGGCCTGGCTTAACTCAGGATGGTGTCGTAGTAAGACAGTTTTCAAAGAATTGTCCTTAACCCATTTCAAACCTTCAGACGAATAAATTTCTTTTCGGAAGTCGCTTGTGTAAAAACGATCAGCTTCAAGTCGTCTTGGTGTCATCATTAAAAATACTTGAAAGAAAGTTTCGCCGAAACCAAGACCTTCGGGTCGTGTTTCTTCGGCTAGAGTTCCAACCATTAAATCTAAAAGTTCGACATCATTAAAGTAAGCATCTTTTAAGTTTTTTACTATCACTGGGTCGCGACTTAAATCTTCAAATTTTCGAATAGGTTTAAGGTGAAGTAAGCGACGGAATTCGTTATAACGTGGCACACCTCTTTCCCGATCTCGCAAAATATCAACGGCAGCCAAATCCATTTTTCCTAAAACAGGCACCTCTAAGTTTTGCATGAAATTTGGATAATTATTTAAGGCTTGAGCTCCTGCTTTTGCTTTGCCGAAAGAGTAAAGTAGGTCAGTCATTTTGTATTTCTCAGTTAGAATATGTGAATTTTCATTTCTCATATTAACTAATGGTACGACTTCAGCTGCTTGTTCCTTTTTGTAAGAAAGAAGAGTCACAGATTCTGGTAAAAATGGGTGGAAGCGGTAAGCAGAGACGAATTCTTCGGTCATGCTGTATGGCACGCCTCGCAAATTTGTTTTGCTGCCTATAAGGCTTTTTCCAATTGGGCCCAATCCCAGAAATCCATCCCAAACCATTTTTTGACCAATTTTTATGGCCTTATTGTGATTAAGAGCATAAGTCCATTCGGTCGTTTGGATCTTCGCCATCAAGGCAGAATTCACAAGTCTTGCTACATCAAATATTTTTTGATCCGTCCAATTAGGATAACGTAGCTTGAGACGTTCTGCGATTTTATTGTGCTCTTTGGTAAAGAGCTGATGCATGAGACTAAGTCCTAGCCACCAGTTGGCGGTAACACCTGTTTTTTCGATGCCATTACTACCCACAGGCAATAAATTATTAGCACCCATTTTCATCTTACCGTCCATGAATAGTCTTAACTCATTCTGCGCATCTAAACTGTTACCATATAGTTGTGAGCCATCCCACCAATGAGTTGTCGTATTGAGATATGCGGGCGCCTTTCCATTTTCAATAGTTAAATCCGGTACGGTTTTTGGTACCAACATCGTCTGCTGACCAGAAGGATCGTTTTCCCGTAGGGGAATTTCGTGAACAGAATCGGATGCATATTCTTGGTTTTTGTGATTAACCCAATCATGAATCATAAACTGCACCCAAGACACAGCAAATAAATTTAGACGAGACAGCGGTTTAAATTCTTTGCGTGTCATCAGTTTTAAACTGATGTCGCGAGGGTTGGGATACATCAGTCTGTCCTGATCTGGGTAGGCGGATTTAAGTGGAACGTTTCGACCAAAACGGGTATTCGCAGCTCCCATTAGCGGAATTTTAAGACTATTGCATGTGCCATCTGCCGTTCGCGCTACTTGAGAATTTTTATCGCAAGTTGTAGTTTTAGGATACTCAGAATCAGAATAAGATGAAAACAGATTCGTTGCCAACAATCTGTCTCGCAGTTTCATTAGCGCTAGTAAGGCTAGGAGAGTAGGTTTTCGTGCCCAGGTTGTCCAAAGTGAATCGTTGTCTGAACTTGTAGCCAATTTCTGAGCTTCACCCGAATGAACTGTTGCAAGCTCTTCAGGAGAGAAATTTGCAAAGCTGACCGAACAAACACAAATAATCGATAAAAAAAGTTTCAATTTCATATTATTTTTCCTTACTTCACAGAGAATACAAAAAAACTAAAATATTAACCTTATATGCTTTAAAAACCATTCCAGGCGTTAAGTCTTAGCTAGCTTTATGTGCCCGAAAGGTAACGAACTAAAAACTATTTTTCACCTGTTATTTTTATGGCAGGGTTAGGATGACCTTAAAGGGGTGAATGCCTATTTAAATCGTTCTGAGAGAAATAATATTTTCAAACGGCCGCAAAACGGCATTTTCAATTTAGCTCTTCGGGTGCTAGCACATCTCTTATCTAATCCAACCTCACTAGACCAGCCTTTCGAACCAATTTGCTATAAAATCTAGTCAGCAGACTTAATAGTCTCTAGCGTTAGAGTATGCGAAGCGAGAATGGCATGAACTCATCAATTCATATCTGGCAAATTAAAAACCTCATGAATGAAGTAGCTATCTTAAACCTAGAAGGCGGATTGTTCGTTGAGGTAACTCAGTACTCTTCGCAGTCAATCACTATGGAACTAAGGGGAGCTTACATCGGAATTGACCAATTAGTTTCACTTAGTGGTGAAATTCTAATTCGAAGTGAAAGGCTCCCTCTAGAAGCTGTCGGTAAAGTTGTGGCGGCGGAAGTCGTTTTAGGGACGCTTGTACAATTTGAATTTCAGCTTAAACAGTTTCAGAAAAATCACTGGCAAAGATTCCTGGATTCTAAACAAGTTGCACAAGATCATGTCGATAACCTATTGCTGAGGATGAAGGGGCTTAAGTAACATGTCTGAATCTCCATCCCCCCTTCTGACCTTTTTACAGGATAAGCTCTGCCTTATCGTAGAGCCTTCTCAGTCTTTTGCTTATGCGATTCAAACTACTTTGCAGCAAATGGGAGTTCCGCACTCACAATTATACGTGGCTCGAAGAATTCAAGACGCTAAACGAATCATCGTAGAAAAAAAACCAAAAATTCTTATTACAGAATACCAAATTGATGGTCTTTTTTCGATGGATCTAATTGAACTTCAGGGAAAACAATATGAACTTCCTGAACGTATTTCTTTTATTAACACTATGAATGATTCGGATTCTGCAGTTGCCGAAGCTTCCGAAGGCGAAGTCGATGGCTATCTTTTAAAACCTTTCGCGATGAATGTCTTCCAGCAAAAGCTAGAACTTATTCTGACGCAAAAAATGGATCCTTCGCAATATCTAATTAAAATTAATGCCGGCAAAAAACTTTATGCCAAAGAGGAATTTAGTAAAGCTATTGAAGAATTTGTGGAAGCAAAGCCGATGAATCCCAAGCCAACTTTGGCCTGCTATCATGCAGGACAGTCTTATCAAGCCATGGGAAATTTAGAAAAAGCATTGGCCGAGTATCAAGAAGGGAGAATTCACCAACCACTTCACTATCGCTGTCTGATTGGTGAGTTCGAAGCTTTAATATCAGCCAAAAGATATACTGATGCCTATGAACTCATTGGGCCCTTACAAAAAAACTATCCGATTACCTCAAAAAGATTAGGACATTTTTTCATAGCAGCGGTTTTTGCGAATCAATTAGCGGATCTCCCGGGTTTTTATAAACTTTTTAATCGCTTAGACCAAAGAACTCCAGAGCTCATCAAAATTTCAGCAATGGCCATGTTAACAGCGGGGCGAATCTTTTTAAAAGAGAAAAACTTGGATAAGGCTCTCGAGTATTTTGATATCGGTCTTATGATCAGTAATAAGGATTTTGAATTCTTAGAAAAAGTTGTGGCTGAGTTTATTAAAATCGATGCCGGCACACATGCTCAAAGTTTGTTTATAAAAGCGAGCAGTACAGATGTCGGAAAGCTCCACTATTCTTTACTTGAATTCAAAGTTGGCGAATTTACTTTGCCGAACGAAAAAATAATAGAAAAAGGCCGCAAATTAGTCGACGACGGCCACGGCACATCAGAAATCTATGCAGCAGTAGTAAAAGCGATGGCTAAACTAGGAAAAGAAATCCTAGCGGGAACATTCATAGCAAAAATTGCAGCCATACATCCAACAGAAGCTCCAAAACTGTACAAAATCCTAGAAGATAATCTCTTGCGAAAAGTCGAAAAGAAACCCTAAGGCCTTCGCAACTAACTCAATTAGCGCAGTAAAAGACTATTCAAAATAACGCTCTTTTGTTTTGGTGGTGAATCCTAATCTGGACTAGTTTTGCCTGAGAATGAAACTAATCAACAAAAGCCCTATAGAGTGTCGAATGGTTTCCACGCACCAGCCTAAGCACTTCTGCAAATACAGAATTTATTCTTTCTGATTGTGTGCCGCCCATAAGATTAATCGTCTGCGAAGGATCTAAATTTGATAGCATTCCCAATGTGAATTCCATTCTGGTAATCAGATCACGAATTTTAGCGACAGGTAGTTCACCATTGTTCATAGAGCTCGACATCAACCATTCCAACTCATGAACGAGATTACTAGGCTGCTCTTCAAGAATATCTTTTGGCTTATAACTAAAAATGCGGCCATCCGAATTACGGCCTTCAGTGATGGGCGTACGATCCGAGTAAAAACGCTCAATTTGGCGAGCGGGGTCAACAAAGTTGCGCATTTCGCCGTACTGCTCAGCGCTGGCCGCATAAGGTTCGAATCGCGACGCGAATCGAGGGATCAGTTCTAATTTTGCATATGCCATTAATTTTTCATCACTGATTTGCGAAATCTGCTTTTCTAATCTCGCCATAGCATCGATGACGGGCAAATTTCGTGTCTGTGTCCAAAAGCTTGGCTTGAGAAGCGTTCCGGTTGAGTTAGGAAGAGAAAATGCTTCAGCAGCCCATTCTAGGCGAACATAGAGAGGCTCATTATTAGGATTTTCAAGATGTTTTCGACCTAATTCCTTAACAGCTCGAAATACTTTTGGGTGCCGACTCCAAACCATAGCGTGTGCTAAATCGTGAGTGCGTCTGACTATAGACATCAGGCCTTGGTTCAACATCTCATAAAAGTCTTTTGTTGAAAGAACGTTTTTATCTCGAGGCACTATATCCAGACCCGGCGGCAATTGGTCAGCCAGCGAGTGATAGCGAAATTTTGCTCCGTGGGTCTCGGTATAAACATGCGTGAGACCCACCCGATCTTCAACGGGTACGCCAGTTCTCTCCTGAAAAGCCTTTAGCTTTTTAGCGACTTCGAAAGCTGTCGGCCACTGAATTTTGCCTTCTTCTAGTGCAATAAAACCAACTTCTTTCCATAATCTATCACGTTCAGATTTTGGATTACGTAGCGCCGCCCATGCAGCTTCTTGAAAACTACCACCGCCTTTTATTGGCTCTTCTTGGTGGCTGATATGCTTTGCTACTCGAAATTCTCGGTACGAAGATTCAAGAAGGTGTTGAAATTCAATATCATTCAACGGACTTTTTGATCGAATTTTTGCAATGATAACCGGGGCATGTGAAGGTGTATGCCGAGAGAGGGCCTGACTAAACATACTACCCCAAATCTCGTGATCACTGTGTCCTGATTTGGCTCGATTCAGTCCCAGCATCATCCCTTCATAAGAAGTCTCTTTAAGCAACTCAAGGACTTGGGGATTACCGTAATTCAAATTCGATGTCTTTACGCTGCTTTTTTCTTCAGCCACGATGAGCCCGCCAATAATTGTTCTGCAATTGACCGCAGCATAGACAGGCTGATGGAATATACTGATAATAAGGAGAAACAATCTCAAATAGATCATGACACTTTTCATTGCAACGTCTATGCCTATTTGGCCGTAATATTGACTCCTTACATCTCCGCAACAACGTGTTTAAGAATTCAAATATCTCGAGATAAAAAGGTCTCATTTTGAGATGAAAAATCCCGGAGTTACATAGGTATCAAAGAATTAAAAAACCGCTTTAAAGCGAAAAAAAACTTAGTGGATTTAACACTGTCACGACTCCCTCCAACTTTCGTAAAATCTTTTTCCTCTACATTTTGCAAGTTCCGCAGGCGAACCAAAAAAACAATGGCGGAGCCAATACAAAAAGCCCAAGAGCCGAGGACTGTCCGAAGTAAAATGTAGAGGAAAAAGATTTTACGAAAGTTGGAGGTGACAGAGGGACTCGCACCCCCGTACGCGCTTTTGCAGAGCGCTGCCTAACTCCTCGGCCATGTCACCAGTCTTGGAAATGAGGCTCAAATTAATCTGAAAAGCTATCAACGGTCAAACGGGAACTCTGAAAGTGCTTCCAAGCTACCCTAACCCACCGCCCCATTTGAGCAGATTATGGTAATTTTGAATGGTTTGCGTGTGAGCTTTTTCAAAATGCTCTTTTTGGATCCGGTCACTTAGCTCTAAATCCGCCAGCGTTCGTGCCCAGGCAACGCAAGATTGTCTTCTTCTTGCCGATGAAACATTGAAGGTTTCGAGGCGATCTTTCCAAATTTCTGCTTCTTCGGGAAATAAATCTTCTTCTCGAAAATCTCGATTGTGATTTCTTCCGTGACGGGTTTGAAATTCTTGTGCCGCTTGAACTTTCTTTCGAAGCTCAAGATCCGTGACGTCCCACTTTTCCATTTTATCATGAAAAAAGAAAAAGCCTTGGAGACGATCAAGCATGGGACCGGAAAGTTTTTGCAAAGTCGATAGACACCGTCTTTCGTTGTAGCCGCAGTTTTTGCCCCTACCTGGAACCCACTTTCCGCACGGACAAAGATTTGTTGTCCCAACAAGCTGAAAGTGCGCTTGAAAAGTTTCACTCTGGAGCCCGCGGGACACGGTAATTTCGTGGTGTGAAAGCGCTTCTCTTAAGCTTTCTAAAACGGGCGGCTTAAATTCCATCAACTCGTCAAGAAGTAGCGCTCCTCCGTGAGCGCGGGTAATTTCACCGGGTTTCGGTGGCACGCCACCACCAACCATCGATTGAGGAGTAATCGAGTGATGAGGGCGTGCAACCGGTCGCCAGTTTATAGATTTTGAAAATTGAGTT
>JANPPO010000147.1:0-3399 GCA_031428555.1 Bdellovibrionales bacterium
TCGAATAGGTTTTGGTATTCAGCAGTTTGTTCAGGCGTGCCTGGTGGCGGCAAAAACATTTGATAATCAATCTGTTGTAGCACTTGCGAAAACTGATTCTGGACAATTTGAATTTCTTGATCGATCTGATCTCGGGCAGCTGGCACACTTTGGCCTTGTTCCCGAAAACTGTATTGTGCCAGCTCAGAAATATCGTCTTCAGCTAATTGCTGTTGTTGAAGCAAGCTCATGAGTTGCTGAATTTGATGACTATTTTCTAACGCTTTACTTGGGTAGGTCAGGGAAACCTGTCGTTCTTCCTGGGCGTGGCGGGTTTTCAGATTTTGAAATCTTGTTTCGAGGCTAATCAGTTTTTCTCTTTCAGCCGGAATCTGTTCTTGAAATCGATTTATTTTTTTGACGTCACTTGTGACTTTAATATTTTCACCGGTAGGAGCTCTTGCTGCGGTACTGGATGGAGTTCGCGGCTGTTGAGTCGACTTTCTATTGAAACCTTTTGTTTGCGAATACCAAAAAATAAGCCCAATACAGGCAAATAAAACGATGATAAAAAGGGAAGTATAGCGTGTCGTTCTCACTCGCTTGATTCTATGCCAAAATGTTTAGTTTAAAAGCTAAAATGTTGTTAATATATCTCCATAAACGAATAGTGTGTTGAGGTGCCGGGTAAAGCCGAAAAACTATCATTAAATATCCAAATACATAGACCTTTTGAGTGCAGGACTTGGTGGGAGAAAGCGGGAATGATAATCTTCAATTCACCATGCTAAAACCTAATTTGTATTTTTCGATTCTCTTGAGCGTTTTATTGACTTCGCAACTTGTAAAAGCAGTGGAAAATGATGCCAAGAAAAAACCTGATGAAGTTACGCTGAAGGATCTTCAAGAGATCAGTGATAAAAATGATGGAGAAGCATTTGTTTTCTATATCGAAAATGATGCCCGTACCATCGGTGGGCCCGGCTCTGATCAGGCTTACTCGAACGGATTTAAATTTTCCTACATCTACGCCAAAGACAGAATTCCTAAGTGGGCAGAAGCGCCGGTTAAAAAAGTTAACGTATTAGAAAAGAAGGTCGAAAATTCGACAGTAAATTTCGGAGTCTCGTTAGGTCAGCAAATTTATACACCAAATAATATTTCGACTCAGCAGTTCCTAAAAAATGATCGTCCTTACGCTGCTTGGCTCTTTCTAGGTGCGATGATCAGTCTTAAGGAAGAAAAAAATGCTCATGTCTTTGAACTGAATGTCGGAACAGTGGGTCCCGCTGCTTTGGGAAAAGAAGTTCAAAATAATGTCCACGAACTAATAGATATTGGTAAAGCCAAAGGTTGGGACAACGGCTTAAAGAATGAAGTCACCTTGCAACTTTTCTATCAGAAGCGTACCAAGCTTTATAATTTAAAAAATTTGGATGTCGTCCCGTTTTATGGCGGCGGTGTTGGTAACGTTTTCGTTGGAGGCCACGCCGGATGCCTTTTTCGATTTGGAATTAATCTGCCAGCTGATTTTGGTCCCACTCGTCCCTCTGGAAGTGACGGGGATAGCTTTGTTTCCCCTGGTGATGGGCCACAAAAGAAGAATCTAAGCTACTATGTCTTTGCAAGTGGTCGAGGAAATGGAACGGCAAGAAATATCTTTCTAGATGGAAATACTTTTCAAGCAAGTCACCGAGTCAAAAAATACCCACTGACATTTGAAACGGATTTCGGAGCTGGGATTCAATACGATCCTTACAGCCTCGTTTGGCGATTTGTAACAAAATCTCCAGAATTTGAAGAAAGAAGCCGCTTTAATAGTTTTGCTTCAATTAACTTCGTCTATCAGCTTTAACTCAATATTTGATATTGTCGTCGTAAATTGAGATTTAGAATTATCCCCATCGACGCTTAACCAGATAGCAGCAGTCTCGATTGGCTTTTCCAGTGCTACTTGAAATTCAAAAGCACCTTCTTTATTAAAAAACTTCGAGATCTTTTCCAATAGAAGTTCTGATTGTGGATGGACCCTACTTTTTCCGAAAAGCTCATTACGATTTGATATATTATAAAAGTGGATTTTATCTAAACCCGAGCCTTTTGGCGCCAGCGCAAATAATTTCTTTACCCAATCAGCTGCAACTAACTTTTTGACCCCCGATAATGTTTGTTTGCCAACACCGACCAAGCCAACGCGTAAAATAGAGTCCTCATCGAAGTCGCCGGTTTCGACCAACTTACTCCCCAAAACTTTTCCCTTTACAGTGAAGCCTATAACTTTTTTAGGTGAGGCTAACTTGTAAACAGCAGGCCCCGCAGAAGCTTGAACTTGAATTTTTAAGTTATCATTAAATGATACTTGGTTAGGAGGAATCTTATTATACGACAAAACTACCCACGAAGATTTATCAAAAGTAACGACCTCACTTGCGGCGAAGCACAAGGGTGCAACAAAAAATGAAACAACAATAAAAAATATCTTAAAACAGAAGGTCATACTGGCATTGTTGACCGGGCAAGAGGTTAGTTCAAGCCTATTAATTTTTCGAATCTAAATTTGCAAGAGCAATTTGTTTGAGCTGGTGTTTCTGATAGGCGCCAAATTTTCCGTTGTAGAGACATCTTATCAATGGATCTTGTAAAATATCGGCATTTCTTATTTCATTTTCTATTTCGGGTGGAAAATTCATATCGTTTATTCGGATATAAAGTGAGGTCAAGGCCTCGCCTTTTTCTAAAGCGTTATAAAGTTTTGAGATCGGGATTTCTGTCAACCACGAAACTCTCGTGTCTTCTGCGCGGAAAAGACTAACCTTTCCATACTTTAATTCATAATCGAATTTAATGGCTTCGCCTAAATGGTTGTAAACTAAAAGCCGCCAATGCCTCGGTTCTGCAAAGTAGTCATCCGTCGGAGGTTCCATCGAGTTAAGCTCTCTCAGCAAATCCGACTTACAGAATTGAAGAACGTTTTCTAATTGCCAAGATTCCAAGGGCTGGAACTGTTTTGCAATTTCTGACGTCTGTGTCGGCAAAGCGTGAGTTGTATAGTCATAATCGACATCTTGTTCGCCAATGGGCTTAATCCAAGGCAATGCTGTCGATCTGAATGCACTTCCGTCACTCAGCTCGACAGAAACTGAAGGATTCATTCGCATAACTTTGATTTCAGGAACGGCCTGTTCGATTTCTTTTTGAAACTGAGCATAAGTAATCGGGAAAAATGCCCGGTTATACCAAGACCAACTTTCCATAGAAAACTGGCATGAACTTGGAACTAAAATTTTAGGCTTCAAAATTCTTAATTGCGCGATCCATTCTTCTGGCAAATGCTCTGCAGCCGGCTCTGTGTTTCTTGGAGCCAAAACTTCGATTTCACGCATCGTTTGAAAAGGCCACAATATCATATCCCACTTTGCG
>JANPPO010000148.1:0-4918 GCA_031428555.1 Bdellovibrionales bacterium
ACGGGTTTATTTTCGAATGCTATGCATTACAATCAATATTTACCTTTTCGAGCTGTTTTCATGTATTTAAGATGAGTCTATTCAATAACTTAAGGCAAGGTCCATGACGATAACTAAAGCTGAATTAATCAATATCGTATCTGAAAAAGCAGGCATCACCCGAGTTAAAGCAGAAACTGTGGTTAACACAATTTTTGATTCAATGGTTGAAGCTTTGCTTAGAGACGATCGCATTGAAATCCGTGGTTTTGGTTCGTTCGTAAATCGCGAGTACAAGTCCTACAAAGGCCGCAATCCCCGTACTGGTGAAGTCATTGATGTCGAAGAAAAAAAGCTTCCATTCTTTAAAGTCGGCAAAGAGCTAAAAGACGAAATCAATAAAGGCTAAGTTTTTGTTAATTCGGAAACGTAAAGTCAGTCGCATCTACAAATTAGCTAGGATTTAATCGGAAATAAGCGAAGTTCATCAATAGTCTTTAAATTTAAAATCGCCATAAAAAGTCTTTCCAAACCTAAAGCGATACCTGCTGACGGTGGCATTCCACTTTCCAGACTTTGAAAAAATTCTTCATCTAAACTGATCGCACTTCGACCTTCACGCTTTTGCAGATCTTGTTCGGCTCTGGCTCTTTGCTCTTTTGGATTATTGAGCTCATCAAATGCATTCGCAAGCTCCAGACCCTTCCAATAGACTTCAAATCTTTCAGCCCAGCCTTCGTGATCTTTTCTAGCTAATGCGGCCTGAAACGGCGGATATTTTTCTACAAAAACGAGACTGTCTTTCGGAAGCTGAGGTTCAATTTTTTCAAGCATCAAAAGAAAAAACAGATCATCAATCGTAAACGAATCAGTAATTCTTAATTGTTGCTGAAGGCACAAATTTCTTAAACCTTCTTCTGAACAATCTGGAGTTAAGTCAAATTTGAGATGGGTCCTAAAAAGCTGACGGATCGTAAAAGATTGAATAGGCGGCCTAGGATGTTGAAATTGATCACAAAGAGTATTCACCAAGCGGACCACGTCAGCTTGTAAATCAAAGAGGTTCGCAAAACTCCGATACCATTCAAGCATCAAAAATTCCGGCTGATGAATGGGCGTTACTTCGTTGTTTCTAAAACATTTCGCAATTTCGTAAATTCTATCATAGCCAAGAGTTAAAGTTTTTTTCAAATGTAACTCTGGGGAAGTGGGCAAGAAAACCTTTTTAAGACCGCTTCCTGTTTTAAGCTCAGTCGAAAAAGCTTCTAATGTAGGCTCAGTCCCTGGGGAAGCTACCAAAGTCGGAGTCTGGATCTCTAAAAAATTCTGAGAATCAAAAAACTGTCTAACACTTTTTAAGAACTGACTCCATTTTTTTAAGTTCTCTTTTTTTGCTTGGGTTGTCAGAAGTTTCCCATTTGAAGGTACTACTCGGATAATTTTATTATTTTCGTCAAGAGCGATCCAATCTAGTACTTTTAAAGACTCATAGGCTTCCTGGTAAAGAACCTGAAGAGATTCGTTTTCAAATTCTATTTTTAAATGCGGGCCGACGACAGAAAGTTCTGTGATGCGTCCCCATTTTTTCCACTGACGATTGAAGGCAGGATATTCCACTTTAAACCGTAACTTCCGAAGGCAAGATTGTGTCAGTGATAATTGAACTGACTTTATTGCGATCTAATAAGCCTTGGGCATATTTCAAATCATTCAAAGTCCAAACGATTTTCCGTTCCGGAGGAACTTCCTTATAGTGGTCTAAATCCTGCCAGCGAAAATGGATAAAGTGTGGTTTCACCATTGGCAAAAACGTCAGCTCACGAAGTAGAAAAGAATTTCCTGGCTCATTTTCCTGAGTTACTAGCATGGCACGAGGAATCTCTGGAATAAGCTTCGCCATCCAAGATAATGAGAATGGATTAAAACTTGAAAATAGAAGTTGTTTACGTTTTGGCGACTTCTTTAAAACCTGTATCAATTTTTCTTCGAGACTAAAATTCACTTTTGATTCGTTTTTAATTTCTAAATTGTAGTAACAATCTGCTGGTAACATTTCCAAAACAGCATCCAGCGACGAAGCTTCAGAAATATCCGATTCTGAGGTAACTCGATCGTGAAAAAGAATAATTTTTCCCTGTCGTGAGAGGCGTAAATCCATCTCGACCATTTTATAACCCTGATCGAAAGAAGCTTGGATGGAATCAATCGTATTTTCGCGAGCTCCATTCACGCAATAACCACGATGGCTTTGCAGTTTTGGTAGATTGAAACTCACTTCATTTAAATCAGCCCACTGATGGTCTTTAAAATTAAATTGAGATAGGCGGATCATGTTTCAGGCCTTTCAGGTCGGAAAGAAAATTATTTCTGTCGATTTTCGAATATCTTCTTTGATTTTATACATGATGCAGTAATGGGTCGTCATCTTTTTCATCGAGTACAGCCCATTTGGCACGAGAGTCCTAAAACTTAAGCCATGACTCTAATCCTTCGAGTAAAAGTGCTTTACAAAAAAGTCCTTAAATCGCTAAATTGCTTAAAACCATTAAACTAGGAGTTTCGTATGAAACGAACTATGTTATTTTGCTGCCTTTTTTCGATTGCAGCTTTTGCCGTTGATCCAGGTCCAACTCCTGCAGACGCGGGCCAAGATAAAGTTGAACAAATTCAAAACTCAGGCGGCGCTTTAAAAGTTGAAAAGACTCCTGCCCATGTTGAGGGAATGACTCCCCCACCCGCAGCAAAAGATTATAAAGCAAAAAAGGTAAAGAAGAAAAAAGTCGATCAGACAGAAGAAAAAAAATCTGATCAATAGTCAGCTACAACTCAGGGAGGTTTCACATGTTTTGTCCAACTTGCAAAGATTCAGTTCTATCAATGACTGAACGCCAAGGAATTGAAATTGATTACTGTCCAAAATGCAGAGGTGTTTGGCTTGATAGAGGAGAGCTCGATAAGATTATCGAAAAGTCTGCTGCTGCTAGCGAAGTAGCGCCATCGGCTACAGCACAGGAAAGTAAGCCGTTTATGCAGCAACCAAAGCCAGACCAATACGAGTCTCATTCAAATCATCACGGGCATTACAAGAGTCACAAAAGACGCAAAACTTTCTTAGAAGAATTATTCGACTAAGCCAGCGGCCTCTTCTGTCGCTTCTTTTTTGAACGGGAATCTTTCCAGTACTTTATAAACAGGATAAGGCCCGTTCAAAAAGCTTTTATATAGCCTCATCTCGGTTACTTTCACTTTAAAGAAGTCCTTACGTCTAACTGGCGAAATAATATCTTTAATATTTGCATTGTTTCTAAGCCGCGCAATCGACAAGTGCGGAGAATATTCTTCATCCGCAGCTAATCCCAAAACTTCCCGAGTTTGATCGACTAACTGCCTTAAATCTTTTTTATTCTGAACTCCGCAGTAAACAAGTCTAGCTTCCCGCTCAGAACTGAATGCATCGACTCCGCTTATAAGTAGTTCAAATGGCTCAAGCTGATCTTGGATTGATTTTAGTTTTTCGGTGATTACAGCTTTTTCTTCTGCATTCATATTTCCTAGAAACACAGTGGTGACGTGATAATTTTCAGCCGGCACCCATTTGTAGCCAATTTCGGCTTTATCTAAATTTATTTTTACTTTTTTGACTTCTTTTTCGAGCTTGTGACAAAGCTCTTCCTCGAAGCCAATCGCAACGAATAGTCGATCACTCATGAAAAAAGGTTAGGCAATTTTGAAATTGATGTCTACCAAGATAAAAAAGCGATGAGTCTAAACACCAAATTACTCTTTTCGGATAAATTCAAAATATTGCGAGCTCTACTGGCAGATGCCGATATTTTTAAGCTCGGAGAGCTGATCAAAAAGTCGACCAGTTGTGTTGCTTCCGAATGCGATTAAATCTTGAACGACAATGCGATGCTTAACCCAAGAACCCATTGCTAAGCCCTCTGCAGCCAACGAACAAGAAACAGGAATTGGAGAACAACGATTTTCAACTACCAGCTTTTTTAACTGCTGCCCCAGATCGGCTAAAGTTTCAGCTCCAGCAACGACGGCACCACGAATCTGAATGCGAACACTTTTCCAGTTATTTTCAACATAGCCTTCTGAAGCAAGCTGGCACGAAGGAATAGCGCTGACATCCGCAACTTGAGTTTCTAGATTGGCTTTTTCAGCTACTTCGGCAGAGAAAGCGCTATAACTAATCAGGTTAATCACTAAAAATGCCACTAAAGCCACAAGCTTCATTCCAGCTGCTGCGAAATTTTCTTTTGTAAGTGCGGTCATTTTTAGTTTCATATGAACTTCCTATTCGTTTTCTGGCTCGGCAACTTATCGGCTACTCATCGGTATGATCCAGTAGCGAATTGACACCTAAATTCAATTTGCCTGCCCTTATTTTTCAAATTGCAAAGCAAATGCCAAAAGTTAATGTGTTAAGCGGTGACTATTTGATCAAGGTGTGCGAAATATTTGTGCAAATCAAATCACTCTAATGAGCGCTCAAAGGAGTTTACTCATGACTTGGATTCATTCTATCACCGAAAAGACGACTTACAGAACGGTCCGGAACGAAAAATTAGAGGAAAGTCTATGCGTTGTTGATCAAGGTGTTCGCGTTGAGGTTATGGAAAATGGATTCGTTGGTTACGCAGGGACCCAAGATACTAGCCCAACCGGAATTAAACGAGCGGAGGAAAAAGCCAGAAGCCTGGCTCAAGCTGGAAGCAAAAATTCAGTTTTTAAATTTTCCGAAAAAATTCGCCCGTACGCAAAAGGCGTTTATAAAACTCCAATCCAGAAATCTTTCGATGCTGTCTCTTTAAAACAAGTGATGGATGTATTGATGGATTGCTCTAAAGCTATGAATATCTCTGACAAAATTGTTCAGAGATCTGCAGGCGTTGTGATCGTAGAAACTCAAATTCACTCGCGTGGCCCC
>JANPPO010000149.1:0-6344 GCA_031428555.1 Bdellovibrionales bacterium
GCTCGCTTTAATATGGACCTTTCGATAAAAGGCCAAGTCTCGGTTGAGCCATCTGTTTTGTATGTTGGGAATCATATCAGCTATATGGACATTCCGGTTCTCATGAGCTCAGTTCCGGATATATCATTCGTTGCTAAAAAAGAAATCAGCTCATGGCCCTTGTTTGGTAAGGCTGCTAAAAGAATGGATACAGTTTTTGTGCAAAGAGAAGCGGGTACTTCACGAACTCTTGCAAAACAAAGTATTCGAGAAGCGTTAAAAAACGGAAGTCGAATCGCTATTTTTCCTGCGGGTACAACTTGCGTTTCCGAAAGTAAAACCTGGAGACGAGGCGCTTTTGAAATCGCTTACGACGTGGGGGCCTGGGTTCAGCCATTTAAGCTCTCTTATCAGCCGTTGAGAACGGTAGCCTATATTGATGACGATACTTTCCTAACTCATCTATTTAAACTCTCAGGCTTTGAAAAAATTCAAGCAGAAATTGAATTTCACGAGCCTGTGAAAATAAAAGATCCTATCAAAGATTGCTTGTACTGGAACTACTGGGCCCGCGGAATTTCTTTAGTCTGATTTATTTTCGCCATTGCTTTTTCAATGGTGGGGTCATTAGATAAGCTATGAATCGTCACAAGCGGATCCTGATCTCACTCGCCTTAACAGTTGTTTGCATCTTTGGAGGCTTCGGTTTTTATCGTATGAGTTCCGGAGATCTTGTGAGTGCAATTGCGTTTGGTTTTGGAATGCTGGGTATCATGTTCAGTGTTTTAAGAAATTCGAAAGAAAAGCCCCCCTAAAATTCAATTTCGCTTAGCGCCATATGGCATTTGCAGCAAAAAATATTAAGTTTAAGTGCTCAAAATCTTCTTTCAGCGTTAGGTTTAGATTGATGAGTCATAATCGATATCTTTATCTAGCTTGGGCTTTAAGCCTCGTTGCGACAATGGGAAGTTTGTTTCTTTCCTATTTCATGAAGCTTCCGCCGTGCGATCTTTGTTGGTACCAACGAATCTTTATGTTTCCACTTGTGATGATTCTCTGGGTTGGTTTTTCAAAGGAAGATCAAAACATCCATCTCTATTCGCTACCCCTTATCATTGTGGGTCTGCTTATCGCAGTTTATCATAACCTTCTTTATTACAAAGTCATCACCCCATCGATCACGCCGTGCACTTCAGGGGTTTCCTGCACTGAACGCCAACTTGATTTGTTTGGTTTCTTATCCATTCCGTTGATGTCTTTGATCGGGTTTTTAGTTCTATTAACTCTGATTCTTCTCCATAAATCTAACGCCAAAAAAACGATAGGAATTTGATACTTATGAAAAACAATAAAATTTTACTTCTGACAACACTTGCAATCTTAGCGATTTTTGCGATTGCTTCGTTTACTCTGAAAAAAGAGCCTAAAGTTGCTGTAACTCGCATACCCCAAGAACAACTTGTAAAATTTCATAGTCCTAGTTTAGGCAATGCGAACGCAAAAGTAACGATTGTCGAATTTCTAGATCCCGAGTGCGAGTCTTGCGCTGCATTTTATCCAACTGTAAAAGGTCTCTTAAGTGAATATCCAGACAAGGTTCGCTTTGTCGTCCGGTATATGCTCTATCATGGTAACTCTAAACTTGCGGCACTTGCGACTGAGGCTGCCGGCAAGCAGGGAAAATATTGGGAAATGCAAGCTCAGCTATTTCACCAAACAGATTGGACTCACCAAGAAGATCCCCAAACTAAAAAATTCGAAGAAATCGCAAATGGTATGGGTCTGGATGTTAAAAAATTCCAAGAGGATATGAAAGACCCCGGAACAATCGCAAATATTGAAGCTGACTTTCAAGAAGGTCCAACAATTGGAGTCAAGGGCACGCCCACGATCTTCGTTAACGGTCGAAAACTTGATGAGCTATCTTATTCTAGCCTAAAAGGCTTGATCGAAGACGAGCTCAAGGCAAACTAAGATTTTAACAAGTTTGTTTTTAAGAAAAGGGTCTTCGTTGGATTTAAAAACCTATTTTTTGCGCCGAGAAGAACTTCTGAAGAGTGCACCTCAAGTTAGAACAATATGCATGACTTGTATGCAGCCAAATTTTTGTTGTTACTGCGAACACGTCCAAAAGTTTGATGCTAAAATTAAGTTTGTCATTCTTATTCACCCAATCGAAGTGAAAAGACGAATTGCGACTGGAAGAATGTCTCATTTGAGTTTGGAAAATTCGGAACTTATTGCAGGTCAGGATTATACTCAAAATGAAAAAGTAAATCGGATTCTGCAAAATCCAAAGACTCAACCTTTTATTCTTTATCCTGGCAGGCAATCTTTAAATATTTCAGATATGATTCAAGAGCCCGGCAAAGATACATTCTTTAATTCTGACCAGATCCCGACATTATTTGTCATCGACGGCACCTGGGCCACGGCCCGAAAAACAATGCGACTGAGTGAAAATTTAAAATCCGTACCCAGGATTTGTTTTACGCCGCCAGGTCCATCCAGATTTCGAGTCAGAAAACAGCCAGCGGAAAATTGTTATTCAACTATTGAAGCCATTCACCATTCGATTGAATTATTAGGCCCCCAAGCCAACTTCGATACAAAATCTCGAGAACACGATAAGCTTCTTTTTGTGTTTGATAAAATGGTCGAGAGACAAATTGAATTCGTTCAAAAATCGTTCGAAGATCCGAAAACCACTTCTTACCGCAGGCCACGATTTCGAATTCGTTCAGAAGAACATGGCTCAAGCAGAAATCTTAATAAGCAAACGCCTAGTATCCTTCTTGGGCGGGAGCAGGTTCTAAAGAATCAACAACGGGATTAAATCTTAAAAGTTTTTTTGCAGTTTCAGATAATTTGGCAAACTCTAACTTAGGTATCCGGATATTAACTTCAGGTCTGTGAAGCCATTTCCTACTATAACCAATAACGGCCATGGGCCTTGGCGTAGAAGTTTTATTAGGTGTTCCTCTGTGAAGAACTCGCGCATCTCGGATCATGACATCGCCAGCTTTAAGTAAGATAGGTTCGATATCGATGCGGCCGTTTTGCAATTTTCTTAAACCCTTTTCTTTTGTCATCATGTGAGTTCCACGAGCCACTTCAAATGGACCATTTTCATTCGTCACATCAATCAGCGGAAAGTTAAGTGCCAACTGAAACGGTGGAGTCTCATGATGTAGTTCCGAAAAAAGCGACGGTGCATCCTGGTGAATGTCCTGATATTCCGATCCGTAAAGAGGGGTATCGGTAGCAAGTTCGCACATCATCATGTCCGGTCCGATAAGTTGTTCGCAAATAGCTAAAACATCTGGATCTTCATAAATTTTGGGCTCGTTCCACATACCCTCGAAAGGTAGAGTCACATAAAACCGATTCGTTCCGCGGTTCTTGATTGGGCCTTTGCTCTCGATATGTTCATGTAAAAGTGGCAAAAAGTTTTCGTTCCATGTCTCAATCAGTTCTTTTTGAAAATGATTTCGTAAAATAACATGACCATCGCGCTTTACGGCCTCTGCCATCTTTTTAATTTCAACGGGTGAGTATCTAAGTTGGCTCGGCTTAAGTGAACCTAAAGTATGCAAAGACTTTTGCAGTCGCTCTTTCAGGGTGTCCATAGAGACCTCCTTCATTCAAGACCAAAACTCTTATGAGTTTCTTAATAAAATATTAGCATATTTCAAGAATTGAAACGGATCTCGAGGTCTAGTTTTAAGACTAAAGCAGGGGAGTTTAGCACGCGAATTATGAGGTGAAGTTTAACTCGTGATAGGAATTATGATGAGCTGATCTTCTATTAAAAGTGAATCCTTATTTCGCGCTTGAAGCTTTTGAACTAGCCGGGCGTAACTTTTCAGGATTTTCGAAAAAATAATGGCGAGTGTGATCGACGAAGTAATGATTGTAGAAATCATCCTCGCGCTTTGATTTAAAACCCATTTGATATTTATCGTACGCGCCAAGACTGACACCAAATTTGAGTGCATTCGTCACATAGATGCGAACACGTCCATCAGTGCTTTCTTCGATATTCTGAGCAAACCACTGGGCGGCTGGTACTGGCGTATCATTAGCGGTATCAAGGGTCATCCAGCCCTTATTTTCAACATAAACAACGGTCGCCACATGAAACTGCCACTTAACGGTTTCGTTCTTAGCTTGCATCTCCCCAACAGACCAAAATTTCCGCATTGAATCTGGCTGAACTTTTAGATTCTTGAGCATTCGGTGCGACAAGTAAGCCCGGCCAAAACAAAAGCCAGTTTTACAATCAGAACGTTCGTATTTTTCATCGATCTGTGGGCCGATTAACTCTTTTTTCATGAGGTCTAAAAGATGAGAAGCTTCAGCATAAGTCACACTAGCACGTAAGCTGCCTACTTTTTTAGGGTGGTAGTTTGTAAAGTCATTCAATGTTTGCGCATTTAATTTCACGATTTCGGGCGTCGTCATCTTCTCAGTTTCTTGATAATAATGACTAAGTAAATCAACTGGAAGATCAGAAAAAGGAGTCTTTTGTTTTTCTCTCAAGAGAGCTTTACAAGTAACTGCACTAGCTGTAGCCGTGGCTATTTCGGCCAAACAGCCTATCAAAAGAAATGAGAGGATCAAAACGGACTTCATGCCCTAATTTATACCATGACCAGATCAACTCTGCATGGGTTCGAGGAAAACCAGGTAAAAAGCAGGTAAAAGAGTTAAGACTGTTTAAAACTTGATCAGCCTTAAAGTGAGCATTTTATTATTCGACGTCAATTTATAATAGTTTATGCTTCTTCGGGATTGTTTTGAAGAGATTGATCGATCAACTCTTCTATAGATTTTAGAATAGCTTCGTTTTTTGAAGTCAGTTGCGATTGCCAATCAGATATCGGATTTGATTCTGAGTTTTTATTTTCGTGGCTATTTTCGCGGTTTAGACGACTTGATTTGCTTGATTCATCAGTACCATTTGCAGAGCTACTCATCCTAAACGTCCTACTTTGAAGAAGTAATTATTTACCAATATAATGTTACAAAAGCGCGTTCAAAAGCTCGAGCAAATTCGTCAGATGAGTTAAGCCCTAGAGCTAGTTGTCTCATTTTTTTACTTCATCAATCTGAGTCGTTTAAACTGATTTGTTTCGATACAAACTTGATTTTCGGCAAAACCAAGATGTGATTTTTAGGGCATTATTCCTCTGGGTTTGGGATTATCTACCAATTTGAAATTCTTGTAAGTCATTCAATTGATTCTAGGATGGCATCAGGGTTGCTTTGAAGTAGCTTGTGTTCGAGAAGTTTAAACGTAAAAATTTCGTACAACGAAATTCAAAAGGAGAAACAATATGGGTATCATTGCAACAATCGTAATTGGTCTTATCGTAGGTATCTTAGCACGTTTCCTTATGCCGGGTCGTGATCCAATGGGCTTTGTACTAACAGCTATTTTGGGTGTCATCGGTGCTGCATTAGGTGGATGGTTAGGACGCGTTATGGGTCTTTACCGCGCAGATGAGCCAGCGGGCTTCATTATGGCAATTGTCGGAGCGATGGTTGTACTATTCATCTACCGATTAGTTTCACCTAAACTCGGAACTTCTGCTCGCCACTAAGTTTTCATCTCCGGAAAAAGACTTGGTTTCGTGATGAGCTTTTATACTTAAAAAAATTAAAAGACTTAATCTAAAGAAAAGTCTCCTTTTAGGGGGCTTTTCTTTTTTTTGGATTGCGTGTGCTGAACAAGCATAAAAAAAAGGGAATTCCAATTCAGGAATTCCCTTTTAAAATTTTGTGGAAGCGGACCTGAATTAGCGCTGCTTGCTATCGTCCCAGTTCGCTAACCAAGAACTCAATTTGTGCTTGAGTCCCGAAAGACCGAAACCGCCCGCTGGTTTATTTGGCGCTGTTTTGTCTGAAGCGACAATCACTTCAAAATCTTCCGCTTGAGTGACTCCGTCCATGTCGTAGTTTCCAAATTTGTCAGTCACAGGCTTTTTTCTTTTAGGGTTGCTGTAATAGTTTGTTGCTTTAGGCATAATTGACCTCATTTTTTGTTAGCGTAAACTTAGTGGTAAAGTCCCGCGGTTGGTTGAATTTCTGATGCATGAAAAATTGTCGGAGATTTTTGGAAATTCTGCTCAACGAATTCCCAGTTAATCATCTTAGTAAAATTATTAAGATACTCATTTCGTTTATTTTGATGATCTAGGTAGTAAGCATGTTCCCAAACGTCGCACACAAGTAATGGCGTTTTTCCAAGTACGATTGGGTTTTCAGCATTTTCCATCGGCATGATGGCAAGTTTATCTTCAGAATCTTTCACTAACCAAACCCAGCCAGAACCGAAAAGATCCTGACAAGCTTTTGTAAAT
>JANPPO010000150.1:0-13288 GCA_031428555.1 Bdellovibrionales bacterium
CAGCCAAGAACACGTTTTCAATCAGTTTAAAGAGGCTTTCCCAGACCCTCTTAAACGAAAAGAATTTATACAGAAATTTTTGACCGACTGGAGAAGTCTTCAATTGCCAGAGTACGTAAAAGCCCACGAACTTTACTTGGCAAAGCTCAAAGATTTTGTTGTGGACCTGAGCCTAAACTTAAACGATAAGCAAAAGAAAAACTTAATTGAAAACTTAACTGATCGAATTCAACAACTTCGAAAAATTTCAGAAAAACAAAATAGCGAAAAAGCAGCTACTTAATATTTCTCAAACTTCGAAGAATAAAACTATGAAGCTCTACGAGCTCACCGTCAAAAGCCGTTGGCTCATTATAAAGTAGACGATGATAGCTACAACGCTCAATTACCATCTGGTAAAATACGATTTTTCTAAAAACAACCGATTGATCAACACCAGGCTCTAAAAATTTCATGACTCGTTCTGCAACTATTTTTATATGAGCTACGAAAAATGCTTTCAATGGCGCACGGTAGCGCTCATCCCGAATTGCACGATCGCGAAAAAAATTAACGAGATGGGCATAATAACGGGTGCTGTTACGCCTAATTCCTATATCCATAACATGTTGTAAATAGTCTTCCAAATTTTGACAACTGTCTGGGGCCGCACCTAGTGCCACATGTTGCTTAAAATATTCAAGACTTTGAATGCACAGATGATCAATTGTTTGAAAATGATGGAACAAAGCACCTTTGCTAGATTGTGTTTGTTTAATCAACTCGCTAGCGGAAAGTGCATCCGCCCCTTTCTCGGCAATAATTTCAAAAGTTGCACAAAGAAATTTCTCTTTCAAATTTGCCGGCTTGATTTCATGATCAAATAAAACTTTAAGAGGGCTTTCTATTTCAGGCATTTCTATCTTTTCCACTGCGTTAAGGAATTCCATCAGACCCCCGCCTTGAGCCACTGTCTCAGCAACAGTTAAAGACGAAGACTTCGATGACATAAAACTCCATTATTTCATTATTAAGATACACATCATAACTCATGAACAATTTATGAGTTCACGAAGTATTTCTATTTAGATAATTTCACTAAAGAATTTCTTTGTAAAAGAATAAGACATCAAGTCGAGTCCTAGTTTTTTTATTTAGAAGATTACTCACCTTTTTTTAATATGAGTCTGAATCTATACAATATATGCTTGGATTCTATACAAAAAGTGCGAAGCCATCTTAACAATCCAAGCATTCGATGTTTTGTAACGGCTGTGAGCCTTTTGAGTTATCTCTGTAAACAGCCACTGCTTTAAGTCCTAGATCATAAGCCATTTTGTAAATGCTTGAAATATCCTCGGGCGTTGAGGATTCAGGAAGATTGACAGTTTTTGAGATGGCTCCGGAGATAAAGGGCTGGACTGCTGCCATCATGAGAATGTGAGACTCTCCTCGTAGCCTTGGACTTCCTGTTGCCGTTGCAAATATGGGCAAGTGCTCAGCTTTGACCAAACCATCAATCGACTTATTTTTATTTATACTCTCGAGCAAGTCTTCGATTTTTTTTTCAGGGTAGCCAAGCTTTTTCAATGCGGGCGCAAGAGCTTGATTAACTAACGTAAGACTACCGCCGCCAGACAGGACTTTGTGCTTGAATAATGCAAAGTCAGGCTCGATTCCAAAGGTATCACAGTCCATCATCAGTCCAATTGTCCCAGTTGGCGCAATGACTGTGGCCTGCGCGTTTCGGTAACCAAACTTTTCACCTAACTGAATTGCTTCTTTCCAAATTTTTTCCGCAGTCGATTTGAAATGCGCAGGCAGATATTGATAAGACGTTTTTTTTAAGGCTGCCTGATGCTTTTTCATCACCTTTAGCATTGGTGTTCTATTTTTCTTAAAACCCGGAAAAGCGCCTTTAACTTGTGCCATTTCGGCTGATGCTTTGTAAGCTTGACCCGTCATCAGTGCGGTTACGCCAGAAGCCCATGCTCTGCCCTCTTCAGAATCATAACTAAGCCCCAAGCGCATCAACATAGAGCCTAAATTTGCAAAACCAAGTCCTAATGGGCGATAGTCATGGGAGTTTTTTGCTATTTCTTCGGTTGGATAACTAGAGTAATCGACAAGAATTTCTTGCGCGATAAAAAGAACGCGGCTGACATGAAGAAATTTTTCAAATTCAAATTCACCGACGTCGTTGAAAAATTTAACGAGATTGAGTGAAGCTAAATTGCAGGCTGAATCATCTAGGAACAAATACTCAGAACAAGGATTGCTTGCTCGGATGAGGTCAGTCTCTGGGCAAGTGTGCCACTCATTGATTGTGTCCTTAAACTGAACCCCAGGATCTGCACAGCTCCAAGCTGCTCTGACAAGGCGACCCCAGATTTCGCCAGCGGGGAATTCTCTTAAGGCTTTACCAGTGATATGAGATTTGAGTTCCCATTTACTTTTTGTTTCCATCGCTGACATAAATTGATTCGAAATTCGAACCGAGTTATTTGAGTTTTGCCCCGATACGGTTTTGTAAGCGGGCCCCTCGTAATCAGAAGGATAGCCAGCTTTGATCAGCGCTTGAGCTTTCTTTTCCTCTTCTAATTTCCAATCAATAAATTCAATCAGCTCTGGATGATTATCATCAAGCAGTACCATCTTCGCTGCCCGTCTTGTCGTTCCACCCGACTTGATCGCACCAGCCCCTTTATCTAAAACTTCTAAGAAAGGAATCAGCCCTGAAGAAGTTCCGCCTGCATTGATGTCTTCATATTTTGAACGAAGAGATGAAAAATTTGTTCCCGTTCCAGAACCATATTTGAAGAGCCTTGCTTCGTTACGAGCAAGTTCAAATATTCCCTCGATTGAGTCATCAATACTTTGAATAAAGCAGGCAGAACATTGAGGTCTCTCGAAAGCATTTTCGATGGGCTTGATTTTCTTCGATTTGAAATCGTAAGCCCAATGTTCGCCCATCGATTTAAGTTTATAACTTTCGAATAAACCGACATTAAACCAAACAGGTGAATTAAACGCACCTAACTGGTTATAAACGATATATTTAATTTCCAATAAAAAGTTTTTGAGGTCTTTTTCGCTAGCGAAATACTTTTGCTGAGTTGCACTTTTTCCCAAGGCCTTAACTACGCGATTAACAAGTTCTTTTAAGCTGCTTTCACATGGGGAATCCATTTTTGGACCCGTTTTTCGAAAGTACTTACTAGCGGTAATCTCGATTGCGGTTTCGCTCCAGAAATCCGGGAATTCGACCTCGTTTGTAAAGTTCTTCGTTTTCACTTTTTTCCAACGAATTTGCTTTTCTGGATCCATACCTTTGGTGCTTAGAAATGCTGGAACTGTGAGGCCCATAGTATTCTTCATCTTTACATTTCACATTCCACTTGAAGTGAGGGTCAAGAAGAAGTAACTCTGTTTGTATGCACAATAGTATTTATCTTGATAACAACGCGACAACCCCCCTCGACACCCGAGTTTTCGAAGCTATGAAGCCTTACTTTGAAGTTTATTTTGGAAATCCCGCAAGCCAGCTTCATGAAAAAGGAAGAACAGCGAAGGAAGCTGTTGAAACAGCTCGAAAAAAAGTTGCGAAGCTTATTCATGCAGCGCCTGAAGAGATCGCATTTACTGCGGGTTCCACTGAAGCAAATAATTGGGCTTTAAAAGGACTTGTCGATTTCTTAAAGGAACAAAAGCCCACTGAATCCATACATGTGCTGACCTCAAATATTGAGCATGCAAGTGTAAGAGAACCACTTCTGTATTTGCAGAAAAAAGGCTTGATCGAAGTTGATTTTTTAGCTGTCGATAAAGCGGGATTTTTAAGTCTTGAAACTTTAGAGAAACACCGAAGACCCAACACCAAAATCGTTAGCTTAATTTGGGTTCATAACGAAATTGGTACGATTCAAAACTTAAAAGAGATTGCACATTGGGCTCTAAAACATGGAATTTATCTACACACTGATGCGACTCAAGCAGTCGGAAAAATTGATGTTAACTTGAGCGAGATTCCAATCTCGATGCTTTCTTTTTCGGCTCATAAGCTTTATGGTCCCAAAGGTGTTGGCGCGCTTTATGTTCGAAGTTCCGAACCGAAAGTAACGATCTGCCCGCTTCTTCATGGCGGTGGTCAAGAATCTTTGGGCAGATCGGGAACTCTCAATGTTCCTTCGATAGTCGGACTTGGCGAAGCTTGCGCCATTGCTGAAAAAGAAATGAAAATAGATTGGGAAAAAATCAAACCTCTCAATCAAAAATTTTGGAACGAGTTAAAAAAAGAATTTCCGATGATAAAACTAAATGGACCTGATATTGGAATTCGCACAGCTTACAATCTCAACATCACTTTGTATGGAATTGAAGGCGCTGAAATTTTACCGTTGATCGAAAATATTTGTGTCTCGGGGGGATCGGCTTGCAGCTCTGGAAATGTTCAGGGAAATCCCGTTTTGATCGCCATCGGCCACAATCCGCAAGATCCTTCCGTATCGCTCAGAATCAGCTCTGGCCGCATGAATTCGGCTGATGATTTTGACATGGTTTTCTCGAACCTGTCTAAGGCATTGAAATCACTTAATTTTCATAAACGCAAAGACAGTTCCATCGGCTCGCCGACTATGCTAAAATAACTATAACGAGGTCATAATTTATGATTCAAATATCAGAAACTGCTGCAAAACGAATTCAATCTTTGAAATCCGAAGAAGGCCAAAAAGACGAAGCCTTCTTGCGTGTTGAAGTTAAAAAAGGTGGCTGTTCTGGTCTGTCATATAAAATGAATTTTGATGCCGAACAAAAAACCGGTGACAAATTCTTCGAAGCGCACGGCCAAAAAATCGCCGTCGATTCCGAAAGTTTTTTATACTTAATAGGCATGACTCTCGATTATTCAGGCGGCCTTAACGGAAAAGGCTTCGTCTTCAACAACCCCAACGCGACAAAAAACTGCGGCTGCGGCAGCAGCTTCAACGTCTAAACTAATCTAAACTAAGCAGCTCACTTCGTTATAAAAGGTGCGTCAAAAAAAGCCAGCCTCGTGACCGTAGCGAGGTGCGTCCGGCTACCCTAAGCAGCTTTGCCGACATTCATATTTATTTCAGTGATTTATTTAAGAGACTATTCGACTTTGTTCGGCTGGCGCATTGGCAGCAGAAAAAGCTCTGGGCACCTTGTTAAAAATCGGAGCCATGATTTTTCTTACTTCAGGATTCTTCATTTCATATAGCTTTGAATCTAGATAGTAGTGAAAAAATGTGACGATCACGTTTAGCATGATGGCCCAATCAAGATAGCGATTAGAAACGCTGACTATTTGAAACCCGAATGGCGCATGCGGAAATATAAGGGCAACATGAAAAGCCATGAAAATGACCGTGCCAATTCCCAACATCAAATACTTTCTTTTCTCTATCCTGCTATTCTTAAAAACTTGTTCTTGGAAAAGAAAGTATTCGACACCATGAATCGATTTGCTTCCTAAAAAGCCCATTAAAGTAAATGGTGCGCAGGCATAAACCAGAAATCGGGCTGAAAACGCAATCTTGTTCTTAATTAAACTTAAATGTTTTAGCTTGAGAAAAGAAAATACCATTGTCATAAGCCCGACTACAAATAGTGAAATTGCGGCAACTCTCATGGCAGATACCGATATTCCAAAATTGAGTTCATTTCTAAAAGCGATGTAGCCTGCGGGTAAACTTCCCAGAATCAATAACCAGACTGCCAGTTTTTCGTATTTTCTGCTTTCACTTTCAATTTTAAAAAATTCACTCTGATTTTCTTCGGAAGTTTTATGTAAGTGATGAGCATTTAATTGCAAGCTGAAACCTAGTGACTGCTTATATGTATGAAATGCTCTGAAGAAAATCATGACTACAATAAGTAAATACTTTAGCGGAGTATCTAGCATAACAGGACTGCCACGGTACGAAGAAATGAAAAAAGCCGCAATTAACGAGAACACCGCAAAGGCTTTTATTAAACTGACTTTTTGTACTTTCAATACTTGCCTATATTCAGCAATAAAAAAGATATTGATAAATGTAAGACCTACGTGGATTAAATTAAAAAGCAACACATCCACTATCCAAAGAACAAACAGAGATTTAGACACATAACTTAAATCAAATAACAGTTCAGAAATAATGAGAATTAGAAAAAAATAAGGTAAACCGTAATTAATGAGCGTACTGTTTTTACTAGTTTTGAAAAGTCGCGTCACTTCAGCAACCTACTGACTGCCAAAAATATGTGCTGAAAATGCAAAGCGCTCATGTCGTGTAGGATATCTTAACGGCACCTCATTAAATAGGCGCACTCGTCTTTAGCCAAGGCTTATTATATTTGCTTCTGAAAAATCTCCAGCCAATCGCCTAGGAAGGACAGCTACTATGGAGGATGCTCGGCCGCCAATCTAGTTTACGTCGATGAAATCCTTAAAGCGGTTTGTGCCTGGAGCACCTTTCCACTTTATTTTAGTGAAAATTGAGCCTGTGGGTAAAACCGCTGAGCGGATGATCGCCAACAGTATGAGTAAGCCTATGCAGTCAATAAATGGGATCTGCTGAGCCGCTGGTGATAAGCCAGTAAAATAAATGGGCGCAAGCCAGTTCCACAAAAAATAAAAAGGAATGGCTAAGAAAATATTTTTAAAGAACAAACCCATCTTATTTCTCCTTTAGATGAATAACTCTTTCATGACTCGCCGCCTACTCACAAGTGAGGAGCTAACCTTCGGTGGGCTTTTTGGGGCCGTCGGTTTTGGATGAGGGTTCTTGGTATCGGGCTGCGTCCGTGTTCAATGGATTATCTTTTCTTGGTCCATCGTTTCGGGTTTGTGGCCTTGGATTTTGATTTCTGTTTTGCTGATTTTGCTGTCTTGGCTGCGCGTTTCTTTGGTTATTGTTCTGCTGTCTCGGTTGCTGGTTGTTTTGCTGTCTAGGCTGTTGGGCATTTTGCTGGCGTGGTTGCTGATTGTTATTTCGCTGATCGTTGCGTTGATCATTACGCTGGTTATTTCTTTGATCGTTTCGCTGATCATTGCGTTGAGGCTGATCTTGTCTGCGTGGGGCTTCTTCTCTTGGAGCTTCGAATGCTGGAGGATCGCTTAATAATAACGTATCCAAGATTGCTTTTGATTCGTATTGTTTTTCTGCCTTGTGACCGCGGATTTTTTTTGCTGGATTATCTGTGCGGCTGATTTGTTCTGAGGTATCGATCGTTACGGGGCCGAAACATCTGACTTGGCAAGAAAGTCTTCTTCCGTCGATGTAGTAGCTGTTTCCGATGAGACTTAATTCGGCTTTTGAAGGCTTATTAATATTGTGTTCGCCTTCTGCGATTTTAATTCGGCATTCGGCGCAGGAAGGAACACCCTTACAGATCGAGTGAATTTGAATTCCGTTTTCTAAAGCGATATTCAGAACACTTTTATTCGGATTTAAATCTACTTCCACATTTTGAGGCATGAACTTTATCTTCATAAGACTTTCACCTTCATGAAGACTTTTTTTCCAGCCTTCAGTAAGAAGCTTTTACCCGCCACCAAATCCATTTTCATTTTTTTATCTACGACTTTTTGGCCGTCGATTTGAACTCCGCCGCCTTCGATCAAGCGACTTGCTTCGGAATTCGAGCCAGAGATCCCGACTTTTACCATGAGAGCGACCAGACCCATGTCTTTTTCAGCTGGAATTTCAACTTCCTGAACATCATCGGGCAAACCTTTTTGAGAAAAGATTCGGGTGAATTCTTCCTCGGCTTGATCAGCCAAAGACTTCGAGTGGAACCGGGTGACTAGAAATTTAGCCAAAGCGACTTTCACTTCGCGAGGGTGCTTAGTCCCCTCTTTAACATCTTTTTTCATTTGAGCGATTTCGGCAGCGCGCTTGTCCGTTAATAATTCGTAATAGCGATACATGAGTTCGTCGCTGACCCGCATAGTTTTTCCGAACATATCTTTTGGTGAATCAACGACGGAAATATAATTATCCAAAGACTTCGACATCTTATTAACGCCATCCAAGCCTTCTAAGATGGGCATCGTCAAAACCACTTGCGGTTCTTGCGAATACTGAGATTGCAAAGAACGACCGACCAATAAGTTAAAAAGCTGATCGGTTCCACCGAGCTCGACATCGGTTTGCATCGCAACCGAATCATAGCCTTGGGTCAGTGGATAAAGAAATTCGTGGATTGCAATCGGAGTACCCGATTTATAGCGTTTGGTGAAGTCCTCACGCTCGAGCATTTGGGCGACTGTGTACTTTGCAGCCAACTTAATGAAATCGATACTGCTAAGCTTTGAGAGCCAAGCCGAGTTGTAAACGATTTCTGTTTTTTCAGGATCAAGAATTTTAAAAATTTGCTTGGCGTAAGTCTTCCCGTTTTCTTCGATCTCTTCGCGAGTGAGCAAAGGACGAGTCGTGCTTTTCCCAGATGGATCACCAATCAGTGCCGTGAAGTCCCCGATGAGAAATTGCACATGGTGACCCAACTCTTGAAAGATGCGCATTTTATTGATCACAACTGTGTGACCGATGTGGATATCTGGGCGAGTTGGATCCGCACCGAATTTAATTTTCAAAGGCTGATTCTTAGCGTGAGACTTTTTTAATTTCTTTAATAGATCAGCCTCGCTGATCAAATCAACGGTGCCGAACTTAATTCTTTCAAGCTGTTCTTGAGGATCTAAAAACATGGTCTCACCTTGCTATACTGTCTAACTCAAAAGTTATCGGGCCATTTCAACTGCGCGGGTTTCGCGAACAACAGTGACTTTAACTTGTCCGGCTTGTGGTAATTCACGCTCGATCTTGCGAACGATATCGCGAACTAACATTCCGCTTTGGTCATCAGTCACTTTTGCTGATTCAACAAGAACGCGAACTTCGCGCCCAGCCTGAACTGCATAAGTTTTTAAAACACCATCAAAACTGTTCCCGATGCTTTCAAGTTCGTGAAGGCGATTGATGTAATTATCCATCTGCGGACGACGTGCGCCAGGCCGAGAATTCGAAAGTAAATTAGCTGTCTGAACAATCCAAGCCAGCGGCGTTTGCGGCAATTCATCATTATGGTGAGCACGGATTGCGTGGCAAACCTCGTCTGATTCGCCGAACTTCTTCGCAACTTCAGCACCTACAACTGCGTGAGGTCCTTCAACCGAATGCTCGACTGCTTTTCCGAGATCATGCAAAAGCCCTGCGCGACGTGCGACTTTGACATTCATACCAAGTTCGCCAGCGATCAAGCCCGCCATGTAGGAAACTTCCATACAATGATTCAACAAATTTTGCGCATGAGTTGAGCGATACTTCATCGTTCCTAAGAGTCTGATAATTTCGTGGTTAATGCCTGTCAGTCCGAGCTCGACAACGACGCGGTCGCCTTCTTCTTTAATTGATTTCATTAATTCAGTTTTTTGTTTTTCAGCGACTTCTTCGATACGAGCCGGATGAACGCGCCCGTCTTCCATTAATTTTTCAATTGTTCTTCGTGCTAACTCGCGACGAATTGGATCGAAACCTGAAATCACCACGGCTTCTGGAGTATCATCAACGATGAGGTCAACTCCACAATGAGCTTCAAGAGTTCTTATGTTACGTCCTTCGCGGCCGATAATTTTACCTTTCATTTCATCACTTGGTAGGGATAAAACTGAAACAGTTCTTTCCGAAGTATATTCTGCAGCAAAGCGAGATAAAGCCGAGGCAATCACGCGCTTAGCACGCATGCCAGCTTCTTTTTGCGCTTCTTCTTCAATCTTTTCTAACGATGCTGTCGCTTCACGTTTCGCATCGTCTTCCAAAGCTTCGATCAACTGTCGCTTAGCTTCTTCTTGAGTCATCACAGCAACGCTTTCAAGTTTCGCGCGAAGTTCGCCGAATTGAGCTTCAGCCTTTTTCTCGAGTTCTTTTAAACGACCTTCAGAAATGTTTACTTTTTCTTCGCGGTCTTTCATTTGATTCAAAACCCGCTGATTATCTTCTAATTTTTTACCGTGCTCATCTTCGAGTTCTTTAAGCCGACGCTCGAGCTGAGTTTCTTTTTGTTTAAGCTGGTTTTTTTGCTTCACGATGTCTTGTTCGACATTTTTCCGCGACCGTGCTTCGAAATCTTTAGCTTTTGCTTCAGAGTCCCGCTTAATCCGCGCGGATTCTGACTTGGCTTTGTTAACGATTTTTTCTGCTTCGACTTTTGCTGACTTCTTTGTAGATTCATCCTGAATTTTCTTGAACATGAAAATTCCAACTCCGCCCAAAGCAAGTCCCAAGAGGACTGCAATTACAACTTCAATTCCCATTTTTCTTCCTCACCTTTTTAACCACGTGATCCCCTTGTCGGAAACCATGACATCCATTTTGATGTCATGTGCTTCTGTTGGGAGCTCAGCAAATAATTGATACGAATAACAAACTCCGACCTTCAGTCCTGGTATGTCTTGCAAAGTTCTATCGTAGAACCCTTTACCTCGTCCGATACGCTCGCCCTTTTTCGAAAATGCCAAACCTGGAACTAAAAACCCATCGAGATCTTCAGTTGGAATCGAAGCGCCTTCAACGGGCTCTTGAAAACCCAATGTAGAACGATTCCATTTTGTTGGCTTTACGAATTCTAAATTTTGGTTTTGGAGCCTTGGGTAATACCACTGAATAGAAGAACTCAAGCAACCTTCGATTGCGGGTTCCTCTGCTAGAGCCTTATATGCTCCCCAAGATCCTTTTTGATTATCCAAAAATTGCGACAGGTTTTTTAATACACCTGCCAGCGGCAAAGCTGCCGGCGTTTGAGATAAGACATACTGTCTGACTTCAGACTTTGTTTGAAACTGCATCAACTCTAACCTTTGCTGGATTCACCAGCAGGCTGAAATTGATTTCTCTACTTTTCAGAAGAAACTATTTCTTCTTTGAGTTTTCCAGGTCATTAGCGAGTTTGAGAATTTTTTCTTCAAGACTTTCAAGTTCGTGTGAGGCTTTTCTTTTTAGTAGGAGTAGTTCTTCGGCAAGGTGAAGAGCTGTTAAGACTGCAGCGTTCTGATATGATCCGTTTTTTGAAACGGCTAAAGCTTGTGCCATTCTTTGATTCAAAAATTCCACTAATTCCTTCACTAACGTATCGTCGTGTGAAGTTCTTAGCTTGTAGGGCACACCTGCTATTTGAAACTCATGGGTTTTTTTATCAGGCGTTCTGTCTAATGCCACTTTGTACAAACTCCTTGAAAAACAAGACTCCTAAAAATCGATCTTTCGAACTTGAACTTCTTGGTTAAAATAACATTTAAATTAATGCTCGTGTAAACCAGAGAAATCCAATACTTACAGATGAAAGTTTAACGATTAATGGACCTGATGATCAATCAAATTTTTCAAGCTGCGAACCGGCTTGAACACTTTGGGATGCAGCCCCTTTAGCGTCCGATAGGAATCGATATTGTCCTGGGAAGACAGAAACGAAATCTGAGCCGCGAAATGGAGCAGAGACCAGCTGACGTCTCATGAGGATCTGGCGCCGATCTCCAGCTTCGGAGACGAGATTTTGGAGGTACTGTCCCTTTTGTAATTCACGCTCCATATGGTCACGTCCCGTGAACTTAAAAAGTGCTGACATGTCGCGCCAGTCTTTTGCTTGCGCCGCGGCCAAACAGATCTCAACCGCATCTTCGTTCTCGGAATTCTTAGTCTTAAACGTGTTACAGATGTCGTAATTGATTCTTAAAGTCACATCAGTCATGCCTGGCGAGGCTAAATAGAGATCACCAAAATTATACTGGCTGAGCCGAAACAACGGACGAGCCATATAAAACTGCACGAAATACTGTTTGTTTTTTTCAATATCAGAATCGAAATCTCTGAAAACTCGAACAACAGCTTCTTTACTTAACTTTGTGGGAACTGGAATTTTCACAAGATCGATTTCTACATTTTGACCGGCGCGGACCACTACCCAACCAGGATAAATGGAATTTTCAAATCCCAAAATATACTGACCTGAAGGCAGAGTTTTTTTCTGGTTCAAATCAAAGTACTCAACGTTTGAGCATGACCGAATCATACCGCTGCATTTTGCTGCTTTCACCTGACGAAAAATTTGGCTGGGGCCGGCTTCACCACGTACTGTTAACGTTCCCATTGAAGCTTGAGCCCCAGCCGATAAAGTTAGAAAAACGATCGCGAGCGCACCCAACGCGTTCACTTTAAAATTTTTCACGTGAACCTCGCGATCTGAATAGTTCAATCAATCTTTGATCTTGTCCGTAGGCATCCACTGCCATACGCACTTCACCGGCTGTCGTCACATCAACAGTTTGGTAAAGAAAATAAACCGGCAATCTTTGTTTCACCGGAACAGGAAGAGGTGCCGATCTGAGCGTGCGCATTTGCTGCAACGTCCACTCGGGCTGATCTCTTAATAAATATTGAGCCAGTTTAAATGCATCTTCCAAACGAACGCAGCCCGAACTTCGAAGACGATCGTTGTCTTTGAATAAATGAGGCTCGTTTGTATCGTGTAGATAAATGAACCAGGGGTTCGTTAAGGGAAATTTAACTAAGCCCAAAGCATTCTGCGGACCTGGTTGCTGTACAAAAGTAAAATTAAAATTCGTTTTATCAACTCGGTACCAATCAACTTTGCCCGGATCTATTTCGTAGTCACTCTTATCGTAAATTTTAATCTTCATATCTTCGAGAGCGTAGGGATTGTCTTTTAAGTCCGGCAACTTATCTTTAACTGCGATTGAAAATGGGACTGTCCAAGTGGGGCTGAGCTCCACTCTTCGGATTTCGTCTTTCATCGTGGGAGTTCTGCGAGTTGGTCGACCGTTC
Organism: Bdellovibrionales bacterium; assembly: GCA_031428555.1. Lineage (GTDB taxonomy): Bacteria > Bdellovibrionota > Bdellovibrionia > Bdellovibrionales > Bdellovibrionaceae. Next base: position 12,825 of record JANPPO010000150.1, read on the forward strand.
ACAGTTTTCATCTCCATAACTGTATGGCCGTTTTCAACAACTTTCATTTCTTGAAAAGCCATGTTCACAAGTAAATATCGGGTATCCCAAACTTGCGGGAACCATCTGAATTTTTCTAAATTAGCCTTAATCTTATCAATCCGGTCCTGCAAACCTGGAGACAATGATTTAAAAAAGCTTCTTGAAATCGTTTTCGACTGAGAAAGCCCATTTAAATCTTGGTAACGTGAAAGTACTTTTTGAAGTTCAGCATCATAAACATTGGTTTGATTCGAAAGTGGATAACCTAGATCAGTCAGTCGGCGCTTGATCTCGACGAGCGAAGTATGTTTTGCGCCTAGTTTTAAATCAATTTTGGGGTCGATTAAATCAGCCCACTTGTTACTTGATTTTAAAATTGTGTTGAGCTTTCTTAAAACAGCTAGAAGGCTTTTGTACTTTTCATGTTGCGGAGTCATTTTGTC
>JANPPO010000151.1:0-1886 GCA_031428555.1 Bdellovibrionales bacterium
AGTGTCACCGGGCGTACAGTTGATACTCATATTTTTGGACTCAGAAAAAAATTAGGTGAGTGGGCTGATCATATCGATACGATTCGTGGCATTGGTTACCGATTTAAGACTGACCTTAACGCGATCTCATGATTTTTAAAAGATTCCCCTGGCGGATTTTTTGGCTGAGTTTGCTGACTCAATTAGCCGTCTTTAATATTCTATACGGAATTTACTGTCTGATTTTGAATCTTCATTGGGACGGTTCAATTATTCTTTTGGGAACCCTTGCGGGCCTTATCAGTACTTTTATCTTTATTCGTCCAGTCTACTTACTTGCGATCTCGTTAAAAGACCAAAAAGCCAATTTGCACCGAGAGCGAGAAGAAACCCAAGCTTTCTTAGCTTCGATCCAAGAAGCTGTTGTGACGTTCGGCCTAGATAAGAAGATTTTATTTTTCAACACTCGCTTTGCGTCGCTTTTCGTTGGTGCTGGTAAGAGCGGAAGGACCAAATCTTTTGAAAATGTTTTTGCTAACATCGAACTTTTATCAAATGTAAATGATGTTATTAGCAACGGCCAAGCAAGAAATTTAACGATCAGCTTGCCGACCTTATTAGATTCTCAATCACGGTTTTTTAATATCAACGTGACCCCGGTAAAGAAGAAAAAGAATTCAGAGCTTTATGAAGTGGTTTGTGTATTTCACGATATTACAGATATCAAAAAAGCCGAGCAAATTAGAATCGAGTTTGTAGGAAATGCTTCTCACGAGTTGAGGACTCCACTGACTTCAATCAAAGGTTATGTTGAGACTTTAAGAGAAGACATTCAGCAGAAAAGGTACGATCAAACCGAAAAATTTATCGCGGTTGTTTCTAGAAACGTTGATCGATTAATTGATTTAGTAAATGATTTGCTTAATTTATCGAAAATGGAATCGGGATCTGAGCTTAAACTTCAAAAACTTTCGCCGATACTAATTTCTCAAAACATCATTGCTGACTTGGCCCTTTTGGCGCAGGAAAAAAATATCCCGATTAAAGTGACTTCTCAAGTACAGGAATTTAGGGCAGACGGGCAAAAAGTTGAACAAGTTTTAAGGAATCTTATTTCGAATGGAATAAAGTATATTTCTGAAGGGAAAGAAATTCAGGTTCTTTGGGAAAAACATGGAAGTGATGTTGTTCTGAAAGTTAAAGACAATGGACCTGGAATTTCTGAAGAACACCATGCTAGGCTCTTTGAAAGATTTTACCGCATTGACCGTGGCCGTGCTCGGGAAACGGGTGGGACGGGCTTAGGGTTAGCGATCGCAAAGCATATCATGCAAAGCCACGGAGGCTCTATCGAGCTTAAGAGCTCGCTTGGCCATGGGGCTGAGTTTATTTGTCGGTTTCCTCAGATTAATAGTCAGCCTGCAGAGTATTAATTTATGAATGAAAAGTTTGATTTATATTATCAAAGTGTTTACCAAGACCGTTGGCCTGCGCTTAAGGCAGCGTTAGGAAAAGATAAAAAAGTTGGATTTGTTCCAAGCCTTCCAAAGTTCTCGGTTGAGGAATTGAAAGAACATCAGCCTGGCCAAATGCCTGAGCGACTGGATAATGGGTTATTAAAAGAATACTTCATGGATCTTGCAAGTGTCTTACTTGCACAGACACTTCCTTTAAGTAATGCGGCAAGAGTGTTAGATATGTGCGCAGCGCCTGGTGGAAAGTCATTGGTGCTGTTCTCCAGACTCATGCAAGTTTCCCCTGAGGCAGAATTTATAGCGAATGAAATCTCGGGCCCAAGAAGAGATGCTTTAACAAAAGTTATTCAAAATTATATTCCCATGACTGAACGGAAGCGAATTTGGGTAAAAGGCCAAGATGGCGTACGTTATGGAATGAACCAACCTGAA
>JANPPO010000152.1:0-4343 GCA_031428555.1 Bdellovibrionales bacterium
CCAATTCTTAGGATCCATTTCCATTCGAACCATGTCGCATTCTAAATTTCCCGAAAGTCTTTGAAAACTTGTTGGAGTCTGCTTCGTAACCATCGTCGCGTCACAGCGAGTGGGCGAATTGTCAAAGCTCCAATACAGCCAGCCGATCCAAGATCCGCCAACGCTTGCAAATGATAAACTTGATGAAAATAAAAATAGAAAAACTAAAAATGCCTGTTTCATTGAGTGACTCCATCCCTAGCGGTTTAGGCAATCGTATTTCCAATCTCGAACTTAGCCAACAGAAAATCTATGAACCTTCGAGAAAACACAGACTTTCCTGCTAACTAGGTCCAACAGTTCCCGCGGCTTTTCTATTTTTCGATATTGACGATCTTTTGAACAACCTAGCAAAAACTACCCATAAATTTGTTAAACTAGAAATCGAGTAGTCCTCAGCCTATATTCTCGCACGTGCCGATTTATAAATTCAAACCCTAAAAAGGAACTTAAATGAAATCACTCGTAATTTTGACAGCTCTTTTGACTTCGGTTTTTGCCTCAGCAGATAACCGTCAGTGTTTACAACGCGCCTCGAATTCTGAACTTGTTAGCGAAATATCGTATCGCTTAGGAACAAATAGTGGCGGCGGCGAGGTTGTCGGCGGATATTCTGTTTCTTTTACTTGCGGTGGCAATGCAGAAGTTGTTGTGAATTCAACTAACTTATCAACTGGCGTGAATCAGAGAGCCAGCGTATCAACTGGCAATTGGGATACTTGCCGTTCACTTTCTACTTTATTAAATACAAAAATTGGAAATGTACCATTAACAACGGGACGTATTTTTGCAATTTGCGCAGGAAATGCCGAAATTAAAAGAATGTTAGTAAATGCTTCTGGCGTGAAACAGTTAAGCTCTGATTCAACTGGCAACTGGGACACTTGCCGCAAGGAAGCTGAACTAATTAACCAGAACTTAAGCAAATAATTGTTTTAGCTGAGTTACATCAATCATCAGCTAGCAGGAAGTAGACTGTTGCGCCGAGTTAGCTGATGTTTTCTAGACTTCATTTTTATCGTCATATTAGAGTTGCACCAACGATCTCGAATCATTAAGTATCGATATCAAAATCTATGGGGATAATGAATGAACCAACTTTTCAAATTCATAATTTTAGCTCTTGCACTTGGACTAACTGCCTGCGGAGATAGCGGCGGCAATAAATCTGATGACTCAAATAGTGGCGGCGTTCGGTGGGAGAAAATTCCTGCTACTTTTAATCCTAACCTTGAAACAATTGAAACCCAGCTTTACAACGTTCAAAAAATCCAGATGAATCTCTTTGGTTTTAGACAAGACGTTCGATTGCAATTTTCGAATGAACTTTCGCAAAATCAACTGGTTGTTCAGCTATATACCGTTTCAAAAGATGCCAGAACATCGTTAAGTGGTATCGATTCTCGAGTCGAAGGCGACACACTCGAACTTCGCAAATACGGAAGCTATGAATGCTCAATCAAAACTAGTAACGGCGAAGTGACCGCTGTTAAGGGTGCATGTTACATTCGTGTAGTCCTAACTTTGCCTGCACAATCTGAGATTGAAGTTTATAATGTTGGAAATCTTATTTCTAAACGCTACTTCGCAATGGACAATGGCACTTTCTTAAAAGAATTGGATCGCGCTTCTTTCGATCCAGAAAAATTAGCCGTCATTGACTCCTACTTAGCCAGTTATCAGGCAATCGGGAGATCCCCCACGCTTCTTGCCGAAGAATTGGGTAACGCTATTAACGAATTCCCATTTGCCGAAAAGAAATTCATTGTTCTAACAAAGCTTCACCGCTTTGTTTCCGATCGTGAAAACTTACGTAAAATGATTGACGATAAATTCAGTTTTTTCGACCGAGATAAGGCCTACAAAATCGCCGGTCTCTAGGCTAAAAGTACCTCGTTAATGGGAGCTATTATTGCAATAACTCCTTTACATGAAGCTTAAGGGTATTCTCCTATTCTTTATTTCGATATCAGCCTTTGGCTCTCTGGCAAACTCGAGCTCTGTCAATAATATCGACGTTCCCCCTAACCGACGCTGCGAAAAATTTAGAGATGTAACCGGCGTCCACGCTCCCGAATCGACAACTAGTGACGGTGCAGCTGAGTTAACAAGTGAGCAAAAAGATGCGCTCTTTAAAAAATTTGTGCCCTCACTATTCAAGCTAAAATCTGACCTAACTTGCACAGGAACTCTAACTGATAAATATGTCATTTTCTCTGCCGCTCATTGTAGTCGGTGGGGTGATTTTAGAAATGGCTCTGCGATCAGCGAAGCGCCAAGTAAAGGGACAGTTTCAACTCGAATCGAAGTTCATCAGCACACATCTCCATCAAATTCTACGTTAGATATATTCTCTAAACACATCGACGCTGAAATTCATCACATTGAAGGCGCACTACCCACAGATACTGTGCCTGTTAAAGTCGACCATACACCTGTTAAAGATGGTGAAGTCGTTTTGATCGTAGGCTCTGTTTGCCCCACGATGCTGAACTGCCGCCTCACTTTTCTGGCGGTTAAAGTCGACCCACTTGGAACGCGACCGTGTGGGTTTATTCCAGGATATTATAAAAGAAGTTTTACTTTCCTTGAGGGCTATATTTATCCGGGTTTAAGCGGAGGCCCCGTTTTGAGGTATAATAAAAATCGTGAGCTCGTTCTCATCGGAAATTTAAACGGTGGTTTAGGCTTTAATATAACCGAGCTCTCTCATTTCGCGACGAGAGCATTCAACGTTGGCTTCTATACTGAGATAGCTGCGTTTGAACCAATTATGAATAATCTAAAAAAATAAGCGTGCAGGCGTATGCAAAGGCCCATTTATTGCTCTATTCATTTGTTATGCGTCTTTGCGTGGTTCGTTTAATTCTCAAAGCACTTTTGATTAGCTTTGCCGTAGTGTCGGCACAGGCTGAGGTTGCCAATTTCGATACCTGTGTCAATAGTTTGCACGCTTTAGGCGGGCACTCGAAAGAAAATGCCAGGAAACTTTGCTTGCCAGGCTTGACCCAGGAAACTCTCAATTGCCAAACTAAAAGATTCTTAATTAATTTTGAAGACCCTTGGTCAGCTTATTCTAACTGCGCAACCAATCCTGAAATTGTTGATCTCAAAATGCAGAAGTTCTACCAAGGTGTTTACGAAAATATACCCAAACAACTATCAAATAATGAGCAAAAGAAAACAGTGTGTTCCATTACGGTTAATTCTGAAGACGAAAGAGAGGCCTTCCGGAGTGAACTCAATCCAGAAAAATACAACTGGGTTGAATTACTTCCGAAAAATCCACCTGGACTCGAAGGACGATTTATTCCTCGTGATGACACGTGGATTAAAAGAGCCTGCCAGCAAAAATTACGCTGCGATATTTTGGTGATTTCAGGTCACTTTGCCTCTACCTTTCTTGGAGATTCTGGATTCGAAGTGAAGCTTGAAGATTTAACGAAGTATTCCTGCAACAGTGGTTGCCAAGATCTTTTTAGCTCTATCAGCCAAGTTTATTTATTTGGATGTAACACTCTTGCGACTAAAACTAAGGACAGCCGAACTATTTATCAATACCGAGAAATTCTAGTGGTAGACGGTGTGGCCCCGCACCAAGCGCAAAGAATTGCAGCTCGTCGTTACACGCCCTACGCAGAGCCCATTCAAGATGAAATTAGAAGAGTATTTCCAAAAGCGCAGCAGATATTCGGATACTCAGGCCCCGGACCCACGGGAAAAGCAATCAAAGGTACATTAAAAAAATTCTTACGAAGTGCCTACACTTCGGAAAATCAAGCTCCGGAAGCCTTCATGAGTTCTTTTAAACAGACTCTAGGTAGAGGTGCTCATGGTATGAAAGTGATGTCTTCACTCCCTCGAGAGGCGGTTAGTTGTCAGCAGCCCCAGCCGATTTTGAGAGATAAGAAACTGATGACCTTTGAAGGACTTAAATTATATATCGATAACTACGGAATGGATCTACCACTTCCAGCGATCGATCTTGTAGTAGAAGCTGCACAAAAATTAATTATAAGTGAAACGCAAAAGCTAGAACTCATTAAATTAGTTTTCGAGAAGTTCCAAAGTGTCGGTTTGTTGTATCGGCAGCGCTTGTTATGCCCGATTGTATTGACTCAACATGCCTCTCTCGTTGAACCGGCACTCAAGTGCATGGAAAATGATTCCTGGCTTTGAGGTCTGTTCTCATTGGTTCCCACCAATTGGGATTGCAGCTTGATTCGGTGTCTGCTAAGGTCGCCCCCAAAGCAAAAAATCGTGAAAAGGGAATTTTTATGAAAATCACTTCTGGAAAAGTTGTC
>JANPPO010000153.1:0-7870 GCA_031428555.1 Bdellovibrionales bacterium
TTCAAGTAGCAAATTACTGTTTTCAAGTGCAGCAACTAAGTTAGGTCCACCTATTTCTAAAACGGTCTCTTCTTGAGTTGAATAACTAAAGCTATTTCCATTAACAGTCCCTGCAATAAAAATACTTCTACTCATAAAGCCTGCTGGTGCACCTGTTGGCAGAATTAATGTTCTAATCAACTTAACTTTAACGCGCCTTAAAGCAGTAGTTGAAATTCGACCCGACACAACTGGCGGTGGATTTACAGATAACATATCAACACTGTAGGGCCCGGTAAAATCAATATCTGAACCGTTGAGTTCTGTTCCGCCGGCGATTTCGTCGGTCTTGAATTCGACTTCTCCTACTGTGAGCCAAATATTATTGACGACCACCGTATTCGCTGCTGAGTCCATCATCGTTCCAGGAGGTGGCAATGCGTAAGCGCTTGAGAACATCTGCACCCAAAGTTGTTGCCAGAGTTTTTTTGCGACAGTGGCAACAGAAGATGAACTTGTCATACCAAATGATACGAAAGGATTTCCTGTCGTCGTGCTTCCTGATTTATCTTTGCAACCAATTGCAAAAGTTAAAAGACTTAAAACTAAAATTAAACTATTCAATGTTTTCATCTTCATCTCTATTTTCTCTCATTTTTTGTTAAAGGGAAAGCTGCAATCTCAATATGGTAAACGTGTTCTTTTTGCTTCGCTTCGTCGCCTAGCTGAGTGATTTTTTGCACAGATTCATCGATAATTTCTTTGATTCGCTTGAAATCAGATTCTGATATAGCAACGGTATGCCCTATAATGTACCGCTGGTCCCGTGGCACGTTTTCTATGGAGTCCGCAGCTAGTCCAAACATTTGGCGGTGAAACTGTCCTAAGCTAAGCTTGAAGATGCCTTCTCGGCAATCCAAAGCTGTCTCAGCTTGAGACAACTTTCCAGTTGAATCTTTGATAAGAAATCCATTTGCAATTAAAAAATCCAGAGCATCTTGGACTTCGGCTAATGTTAGTTTTCCGTTTAGCTTATTTCGAATCCATTCGTAATCGGGCTTAAAATCATTAAGTGCGACTATTTCTCTGATCGCAACATAGAACCACTTTGTTAGATATTCGTATACGCGGATCTCTTTCTTATTGTTGTCTAAGAAACGCTTCATATGGGACATTTGGTTAACAGCTTCTATTCGCGTATGGCTACTAGAAGATTCGCCTATTAATCTGAGCAAACTTAAAAACTTCTTTTCTTGAGCGTCTAGTTCCAAGTATGGAAGAAGCTTGAGGAAACCTTTTTCAGTTAGCTTACGTTTGTTTGCTAGAACCATCGGCAGATAACCAATTGCTATATTAGATTTGCTTGCGAGAGCTCTTAAAGAAAAATCATTTCTAGTTTTTTCAAGATGCTGAAGCCAATCGCGCAGAAAGCCGATGTGATCGTGGTAAGTAAAAATGTCTGGCTTAGCTGGCGTTTTCATTTAAGTCTCTCAATTGGAAAAAAGAGAAGGGAGTGCTTTTCGCACTCCCTAGAAAAACTATTCTATTATTTTACTTTGCTGTCAACGCTATCAAGGTCGCCATCTTTGTCGTTATCCATTCCTAAATTTGAGTGCTTCGCCAGACCTTTGCGCATACATGTATACAGGTCAGCTGCGCTTGCATCAATCGATGGGCATAAGTTAGCACCCGGGCCTCGAGCTGCGGCTGTGATAACCATACCATTTGTTACACCCGCCATGTTGATTTGCTTAAAGATATTAGCAAGTTGAATCTCAACTAATAGCTCAGAGCCTTGGCCTGGTGAAAACGCACTTGGACCAAATATTTGAATCTCAGTGCTATCATCCATTTGGAATGTGAAGTTGTTTGCGCCCACCGTACCTGTTAGGAAAATACTGTTGTTATTAAGCCCTGCAGGTGCGCCAGTTGGTAAAACTGTTGTCTTGTGAAACTTCATTTTGATTCTTCTAATGGGCTTTTCTGATATCATCTGCGTATCCAAAACAAGAGGTGTGTTTGAAAGCAAGTTGATGACATATGGGCCAACAAACTCAACTTCAATTTCACTATCTTCAACGCCGTTCACTTCTTCGGATTTGAATTCAACCTCTTTTAAAACTGCCCAAGAGTCAGTTAAAGTAATTGTAAGACCCGTAGAGTCCCTTAAAGCAGAAGGCATAAAAGCTTGAGCTTCCTGCATCAGCATTCTTAAAAAGCCCGGCTTTTCGTTAGCCGCAACTGTTGAAGTTGACGATGAACTCGTCATCTTAAATGATGCTGCAACTAGTTTCCCTTTTTTCGGCGCGCAACCTACATTAAGAGTGCTAAGTGTTGCTACCGCTACTAACATTGAATACAACTTTAAATTTTTCATATACGTCCTTTTGTTGTGGGCTGAATCCATTCAGTTGAGCTCGATCCTTGAGCTTGTTTCTGACATCGTCATCAACCAAAAATAGAATACCACTCTTCTGATTAATTTCACATTTGTGATCATTGAAATTGTATTTTTGTTATTTTAATTAGTTAAATCAGCTATTTAATTATGTATTAAAATGATATGTTTATTTTTTCTTTACATTTTGTGATCGTTTTTAATTAATTGGAATCTTATTCTGATACAAATAAGATGCATGAATAGAATAGTCTCTGCCAAGTTTTAAATTCTTAGCAATTAAAATGAGTTTAAAAATTTGTAAGCAATATAGAATTAAAAAGCGATACCATCTTCTCGAAAAATGGTGCGCCTCTTAAGTTTTATTTTTGGGGTTTATCTTTGATTTGTTAACCTAGTAGTTTTTAACGTAACGGTGCCAGACGCCATCTGGTGTTTGGATTCTAAACGTTACCTTTTTGATCACACTTGTTTTTTACTTCGAGCATGTTTCTTGAATTCGAGTGAAGCCTAGTGCTAAAAAGTCCTCGTATGCAGGGCATACCGGCAAGTTATTTCTATCTAGGACTTCAATTTCATAATTCAGCCGAGCTTCGCTACCATCTGATAAAGTCGCGACTCCGATCATATCGAAGTTTTCGAAATTACTTTGAGGGTCGCTTTCAGCTTCAACCATTTGAAATTCAAAATAGACTGGCGTTGCAGCCTTGTATCGATATTCAATGGTCTGCAGCTGGAGCGGAGCTGCTGAAAGCAACGCTGAAGCATCATCTTGTTCAAACTGTGAAGATGGTCCACAGTTTTGAAAAACCATAACGAGGCCTAGCCAACAGACTTATTTTGCTCAGGCTTTCGAGCTGGGTTTTTTAATCCATTGAAATGTAGTTTAATGCATGTTAAACTACTTTCAGCTAAAGGATTAACTTCATGGGCCTCTCAAGAGAGCTTAAAGATAAATTAGATGGTTTAAGCGACGATGATATCGATCGGCTTGTTCGCATGGGCTGGGAAGATCGGTCAACCTTTGAAGCAATTGAAAAGCAATTTGGAATAAGCCCAAATGAGTTTGTAAAGGTCATGCGCCACTTCTTAGATAAAAAAGCATTCACGCGCTGGAGAAGAAGAGTTTTTGAACAAGGACGACTTAAAAATGAAGAACTTCGGGGCTTCAAAACAACGAGATTTAAATGTTCCCGCCAATCTGTCGACGGGATTACCAAAGGCTGGAAGTAAATTTCCATGACTAAGGAAAATTCAACGTTCGACGCGATTATCATAGGCGCAGGTATTTCTGGCCTCAACTTAGCCAGGCACTTGGTTTCCAAAAAACAAAATGTCTTAGTAATCGAAAAATCAAAGTCTGTAGGTGGCAGAATCGCGACCCGAAGAGATGGCGAAGCAGCTTTCGATCATGGTGCGCAATTCTACCGTGTCAAAGATTCTGAACCTTCTACTTTTGATCAAAATCTAAGTGAAGCCGGAATAGTTCATACTTGGTTTAAACACGAAAATAGATCCTATCAAGCAGCAGCCAAAGGCATGACGGGAATACCAAAATACTTAGCTATGAACCTCCGAGTTATTTTTAGTGAAAGAGTTTTATCTTTTAGCCATGAATCTACTTCCACTGTTCGCGTGCAATGTGAATCTGGCCAAGATTTTTTAGGTAAAAATGTTTTTTTATCTTCGCCGCTGCCTCAGAGCTTAGCCATCTTAAATGCATCCCAGATATCCTATCCGCAGAATTTAAATGATATCCAGTACGCGCAGGCTTTGGTGGGACTCTTTGAGATCGAAACTCAGGATAAAAATATTTTAGAATTTCAATACGAACAAAATATTAACCAAGATTTGTTTTCGGTCAGTAATCAACATTCAAAAAAAGTAAGTCGAGTCCCCGCCTTTACAGTGACAATGTCTCCAGAATGGAGCCAGCGACATTTTGAAAGTGAGGAGTCGACGACACTCAAGCTGGTACAGCAAGCATTCGTCGAATTTTTTAGTAGCAAGTCAGATAGGATTAAAATTCGCAAGGCCCAACTGAAAAAATGGCGTTACAGCCAACCGTTAACAATTCACAGTTCACCGTTTGAAAAGTTAACTTCTTCAAAAAACATTTATCTTTTCGGCGACGCGTTTGGCGGCGGCTCGGTCATGGGTGCTATTCGATCAGCCGAGCAACTTTCGAATAATTTATTTCCCGTAACCTAAAATCCAACCTTCGACACTGGGTTTAGTTGAAAGAGCGGCCGTTTTAAATTTTTTCATTGTCATTGCCAGAACAAACGCATCCGCAAAATTAGGGTCTTGGTCTACTTTTGCTTGGTGCTCCTTCGTCCATCTAATAGCCACTTTTTGAATCGCAATAATTTTTGATAGTTCAAGAGGCTGCCTTCTTGGTGAATTGAATAGAATACGCCAAGACAACGATGGATAGCCTTCAAAAATCAGTATTTGAGATGGGTTTGAGCGCTTTTCCAAAGCAGGTGCAAAAAAATCAGCTTCACTTGATGAAATATCCTTCCATATTCTGTAAGTTCCCGTTTGTATGTTTTTTTGAAAAGGTTTTTCCTTAAAAACTGAATTAGCGTTGCAAGCTATTTCGATCTCTCTTCTTTGAACTTTTCCGTTTCCAATTTCCCGAAAATAGTTTTGCGCCACTTGCATACCGTAACCCTCAAAGTTTTTGAGACGCTTTAAGGCATCCCTCCAGGTCAGCTTAAGTGCCTTGGGAAGACCTAGAACACAGTCTACACAGATTAGGATTTCTTCGTCTTTAGAAGGTTGCACTTTGTCCAAAATCTCTTTTTTAGAAAACTCAGAAAGGGAAAAAAACGTGACACTTTTATTTCGAATCAGACATGCTGGTAGTGGGCGAGGTTTGCCCTTCCGATCAACTGCGCCCGTTTGATCGATTCCCAAGTAAATCAACTTTTTCAAATCAATCCTACCTAACTAGCTTTAACCGAATGGGTCCCTTAGCAGTCGATGGATCAACGACTTGCCCATTTTGCGTAATCACTATTTTACCTTGAGAAACTAACAACCTGGCCGAAGCTCTTACAGATTCCATGATCGTCTTATCATTTTTCTGATCGTCTGGTAAAACTTCCGAAGGACAAATTGTATTCCCAGCACCCCGCTTTTTAAGGAGTTCAAGAATTTGAGTTTCATAATGATTTATCTTTTTATTTTTCCGACACTTGTCGCTGCAATATTTGATTTCGTCCCAGTTTTTGGCCCATTTTTTCCTAGGTTCTATTTCTCTACCGCAAACAACACAAGTTTTCATGATGAACTCGAATCTTTTTTAAAGCTATAATTGGTTGGTAACCAGGCTTTTCGATAGGCAAAATCTGGGTCATACATTTCAGCTTGTCTTTTATAATTGAAAACTCGATCGCGAGGGTCCGTGCCGACTCCTGCAACGTAAAGCCAATTACCCCAATTGCTTTCCGTATCGAAATCGATCAAAGAATTTTCAAAATACTGCGCCCCAAGGGTCCAATCAATTTGCAATGTTTTAGCCAAATAACTTGCTACATTTTGTCGTCCCCGATTGGACATCCAACCGGTTTCTTTAAGTTCAATCATATTGGCATCAATAAAGTCAGCTCCAGTTTCCCCATTACACCAGGCTGCAAAGGAATTGGGATCTGAAGTCCAAGATTTCGTTTGTTGGCTGATTCCAGCCCTAGAAAAAAGCTTGTCGCCAATTTTCGATGCTAGCAACTTAAAGTAATCTCGCCAGAGGAGCTCGAAAATGAACCATTCAGTGGATTCATTGGCTCCGTTTAAGTCTTCGAATTTTTTTAACTCATGATAGATCGTTCTGGCTGATATGCATCCTAACCCAAGTCCCACTGATAGTTTAGACGAATCATCTTTCGCTAACATTCCATTTCGGGTGTCTTTGTAATTCGCAACTGCATTTGTCTGCCAAAAGAATTCGTTAATTCTTTCTAAAGATCCTGATTCACCGGCTTTAAGATTAAAAGGAAAAGCTTCTGAGGCAGAGTTCGTAGTCAAAGGCAGGAATTCAGCGCCATCTGGAATTTTAGGAGAAAATCCCAAAACACTACTAAGGTCAGACGACACCTCTGCACCGATACAATCTGAACGTTCGACAATTTTTCGAAATTGCGTGAAAACGTTTGGCAAATTGACAATTTCAAACGGTATTTTATCAATGTCGATCAGAGTCTGATTAAAAAACGTTTTGACTCGTTGAGCTCCCAACTTATTTTCGATTCGAGATAATGCTTTGCGGTCGCGAGTGTTAAAAGAATCTTGAGTTAGCACGAGGTCGATTGAATTATCCTGAACCCACCTCGGAACCTCCTGCTCTGGCTTACCTTTAAGAAGGTAAAAAGGAATTTTATGTTTGCGAAACTTGGATTCAATCTCGAATACCGAGCGCTGATAATATTCTTTTTGAATGATTGAATTCCCATAAGTTTCGAAAGCAAGAGCTACCACTTCGAACGAGTTTTCTGCCGCCCAGTAAAGCATGGGATTGTCTTGTATTCGCAAATCTCGAGTAAACCAAAGCAGCGCTCTTTTTTTCATACTAAAATGACTTTAATAAGTTATTTGGTATCAACGATGTAGAACTATTGTGATCTTGTTCAAGGAACATTTGAAGTATCAACTGACCGGAAGTTGTAAGTTCGAGTACTTTTTGAATTTTATCGATATCAAGACCAAATCCATTGAGCTTTTCTGGCCTTATTCTCAGCAAATCTTCGCTGGCTTTTTTAGCATCGGAAAGCATTTTGAGTTCACGCTTTTTTAGAACGTTCGATATGACTGCTATCAGATCTGTATTTGCCCTGTAGAAAGTTGATCCATGTCGACCCACATGACTAATTTTGATCACATCGTAATCAAGAAGATCTCGAATCGCTATGCTCATAAGGCCTTTAGAAACTTTTAAACGAGACATTAATTCGATGGAGTCGAGTGGTAATTTTGAAGTAAAGAGATGAGTCCAAATCCTGCCATGAATTTTTTTAAAGCCCCAATACTCCATAAAAAGTCCGACAATACTTTCAAGCTTGAGAAGCTCCGGGGCCAGTTTGGCAGAAAATTGAACATTGGGCTTCTTACCTATTTTTTTTGCCATGGATTGCCTTCTTTAAGCTAGTCGAGTTAATCGTTGAAAAGTAGTTTAATATTTCTTAAACTACTTTTCAAAAGATATTTCGATTAGTTTTTTAAAAACAGGGTGTGGATATGATCAAAACAGACTGTATTATCATCGGTGCCGGGCTTTCAGGTCTTGCCGCTGCCATCACCCTTCACAGAGCCGGAAAGAAGTTCCTGCTAATCGAAGCAACCGCCGAGCCTGGCGGAAGAGTTCAGACCCTCAGAACATCAGAAGGTTTTATTACAGACGTGGGCTTTCAAGTCATTTTGAGTTCTTATCCTGAACTTGAAAAGTTTGTTGATTTGCCTTCTTTAAATCTGAAGAAATTCAATTCTGGTGCTTTG
>JANPPO010000154.1:0-14787 GCA_031428555.1 Bdellovibrionales bacterium
TAAGCCCTTCCACCAACGGTCATTTTTGAAACTAAAATTTCAGGCTGCCCCACAGCAGCTGGAATACTGCCACTAACAGATCCACACATTCCTGTTGCTAACTTTAAGTTATCGGAAACCTTTGTGATATTTCCTAAAGTCTCGATACCACGGCCGATCAAACACGCACCTTTTACGGCCTCCTGAATTTCACCGTTTCGAATCATATAACCTTCAAGAACTGAAAAATTATAATCTCCGGTTCCAGTATCTACGCTTCCTCCGCCCATTTTTTTTGCATATAAACCGTAGTCTACATCTTTGACCATTTCTTCAAATCGGTCTGTACCACGGTCAATAAAAGTATTTCGCATTCTTGAAGCCGGAGCGAATTTATAAGATTGTTTACGCCCTGATCCCGTTGGCGCATATCCTGTTTGCTTGGCTCCCATTTGATCCACTATATAAGATTTTAGAATTCCTTTTTCGATAAGTGTGGTTCGCTGAGTGGGCGTTCCCTCATCATCAATATTCAGTGAACCCCACTCGTTTTGGATAGTTCCATCATCAATGGCCGTAACAGATTCATGCGCTACCTTCTCTCCCAATTTATCACAAAAAACAGATGCGCCTTTAGCCACACTTGTAGTTTCAAGTCCGTGTCCGCAAGCTTCATGGAAAATGACTCCGCCAAAGGAATTAGAAATCAAAACTGGCATTTCTCCAGCAGGCGCATATTTGGCTTTTGTTAATAAAAGGGCTCGGTCCACATTATCGTAGGCTAATTTTTTTAAGTCTATTTTGTCAAAATGCTCTGAAGTTCCCATATGGCCTTCATTATCCGCTGAGCTTTCTTTAAGGCCTTCACTTTCAACAAAAGTTTCCACTCGCATTCGAGAATAAGCTCGCTCATCAAATTTATGAAGTCCATTGGAGTTGGCAATTTGAACTTTTTGAAATTTCTCGAGCAAAATGGATTCCACTTGCGTAACAAGACTTGATCTAGATCGTGCATGCTGATCGACCGCATTCATCCATTGAAATTTTTTATCACGGTTCATTTCCCATGGCTTTTCACCATAGATATGAATTGAATCAAACTGTGAGGTTTTCAATTGAAAATTAGCTGCTAATCTTTTCTGACTACCGCGAGCTTGAGCAGCCATAAGCGCCGTTTTTATTAAAGCTTCTTCGGATAAATCATTAGTTGTAACGTAAACAATTTCATCGCCAAAAAAAAGTCTGATTCCTGCACCGTAAAGAGTGCCCACAATAGCTTTGTCCGCTTTTTGATTCAAAATTGAAAGCTGAGATGAATAAGTTTCTTCCACAAAAACATCAGCAAAATCAGCACCTGTTGAAAGTGCAGCATCGAGTGTTTTTTGAAGTCTATTTTCAGGCAGAATCATGGGGCCTCCCTTATGGTAAGTAGGAACCCAAAATCCTAGCAGCCAGCTTTGAAGCTGTGCAATCTATTCTCGACAATGGTGACTCAAATAGAAGAGAGTCCTAGTTGGCAGGCAGAAGTAAATAGCTTGTGGGCGACGAGCCTCGCCGGCCGCGCCTCGAGCTTTTCATTTGAAGTGGACGGCTTTATTATAATCACAACTCGCCGCATATCCATTTAGGACCTGGCGCTAAAAAATTTCCCCTTCGCCCATTATTAGTTTTCTCGAGCTTCTGCATTTTTTCGATTTGAAATACTGATGCTTCAAACCCCAACGTACTGCCTCTAGCTTTTTAGCGTCTGGCTCAGTGTTGAGCCAAGCAAGAGTCCCAGTTGGATCACTATCAAATGTAGTATCCGCAATAAGCTTGAATTTCAGAGGTACTTTGCTAAGAACATGTTGGAAAGTACTGTATTTATATTCTTCCACGAGCTTGCAGATCCCCGCAGATACTGGATTTCGATAGTTATATTTGTAAGCATTCAGATAATAACTTGGTTGTTGTAGTATCGTTTTGTAATGTCTTCCCGCATAGGTTTGGTTAATGCGATTACCTTTTTTTGTAAGACGTCTGCTAGTCCAAAACATAAAATAATGCATACATACGTCGACATTTGCATCTGGTGTTGAAGCAATAAGATGAAAATGATTGTTCATCAAAATGAAACTATGAACAACCAAGTTGTGCTTTTTGATTGTTTCATCCAGAACTTCACAGAATATGTCCCAAACTTCGTCCATCGGAATATTGAACCACTCGCGATTAATGCATCTAGCACTTATGTTGTACGGAAACTCTGACTGGAGAATCAGCTTTGCTCTTGGCATGTTCGCCAGATCTGCAAATATATAACCAAACTTATATTGCTTATGAAAGTTTTTAGATCTTTTAATCCGAATCTAGGATATACGGTTCCGAATCCCAAACAAAATTTTTAAATCCCTAACTCATGAAAAACTGTCGCTATTCTTCAGCGTCATAATAATCAAAAAGTTTCCAGTAACCATTCTCCCCTTTAATTTGATTAATGTACCAAAGAGAATTGTTCTCTTCTCCCTCAACCCAGTCCACCGCTGGCATATGGGCCGCGTAAATGCAAAGTTGGGAATCGTCAGCCGCCAGAGATTTCCATATCTCAAGTGTTGACTGGCAGTCCTTTCGATCTTCCACATGCAAATCAAACATATAATTCATTTCACTCGTCGTGTAGCCTATGCTTGGCACCTCAGTGTCCTCGTCATAAATAATGCAGTCGAAACTAAGCTGAGTTTTTGGAAAGCAGTTCCACTCATTATACGATTCCCATTGAAATTCCTGATGGAGTCCGGAACTCATCGCGGGACCGATTTGAAAATCATCATTTTGCATTTGAATATCCAGATCATTCAAAATGCTTATATAACCAAATGTTGAAAATGAAAATACGACGACTATACATACTAAAACGATTTTTTTCATAACGACCTAAGAATATTAAAAATATGAAATTAAAACTTAATGCGAAAACAACCATATGAACAAAAAGATGAGAATAAAAGAATTAACATTTAAAATGTTGGTTTCAATACACCGCATATCCATTTAGGACCTGGCACCTATTGGCGGAGAAAGTGGGATTCGAACCCACGTTACCTTTTAAGGGGTAAACTCGCTTTCCAAGCGAGCGCCTTCAGCCACTCGGCCATCTCTCCGTTTTTGGATTTATTTTGAGGGCTTAGGTTTATCAGTATTTTATGAAAATTCAAGAGCATAGTCACGCGGGCAGGTTGCTCATTACTTAATATAATATTTTACGGCCATCGAGAAAGCGAGTTTCTCGTGGTAGCAATCAAGCGATGGGTCGTCATCGCCGGTAATTACGAAGCTGAAGGTTTGATTTTCGGCCGCAACGTTGGCGCTCATGCGAATAAGCATTTCTGAATTGAACTGGAATTTGATGGACCCCTGTTGTTCTGTAACGGGCCAGCTACATTGCGCAAGCCCCTGCGCTTGTCCAATGCAGTAGTCATCCGAAACGTTGCTAAAACCAGCCGTGCGTAACGAAGTCCAATCATATGTGAATAAATCGATATTTTGATTTGTACTTAAATTCATCGAAGTCGGATTTAGTCTTTGATTTACGGCAGAACGATTGTTGGTAGCGAGCAAATAATTGTTAAAATTAAAGAAGAATACGTCGTCATATCTAAAACTTTGCAAATTGTTGGACATTTGAACATCGCAGAGAACAGCATTAGCAGGTAAATTCAGTTTTCTGTGCTGTTCATAGCGAGAACGCATCTGACCATTTGTAGTGCTTAGGTTTCCATCGGCAGTTGTCTGGCCGGCTGGGGCGAAATTACAGATATTGGCTTTGCCTGTCTCAACTCTGGAGTCCTCAAAATTGATGTTTTGATTGAGTGTTCTAATTTTACCTTGCTGAATTGCTTGAGCACAATTTGAAATGATGACCTCAACATCAGTACTTTGCCCACTTATAGTACTTTCTTTTGAGGTAATGCTGCCATTCTGTCCGCAGTTGTTGAAAGTAATCGTTAGTAATGTAGCAGAAAGCAAGATTACTGAAATTTTCCATGTTGATTTCATTTTTGAACACCCCAAGAAATATCAATTTTATACGGACCCCACGGGTAAGTACTCCAAGTAGTATGCCAAGCGCAGAAAGCGCCTTACTGAATTTAGGGAAGCATGAACTGTTCAGAATGTGTTCGAAATTATTCAGGCATATTCCAGATAATCGATATAATTGGGCATTTCGTGAATTTTGAAAGAGAGGAATTAAGATTAGTTCGACGTTTCAACTTGAGATATTCTTTATACAAAACAATTATTTCTTAAAAAAGCCGCTGCAGCTACTTGCTCCATAATTTGTGCCTTCAACTGAAAATGTCGGATGCCTTAGATCACTAATTCTCCATCGCTCTAAACGTTGATTAACTGCGATTATTTTCCCAACATAGCGAAGGCCAGTATCAAAGGTATTAGGGCCTTTATCTGGCATTACACTCATGGGAATTTCAAATTCTACTATCAAGTCAGAACCTCGCTGAACTTGCTTAATTTGCGAAGCAGTCAAATGTACGACTTGATCCATTATTTGGAAATGACTGGCGCTTCGATATTCCATGCCCTCGATCTTGGAAGTAATTAACCCACCAAAAAAGGGCATATCTATCAACTGCTTCATCGCTTGTCTCGACATTGGATCGTGAGTTAAGTACATCGCTCTGAAATAGAAATAGACTTCATGCAGAAAAGCCTGAGACTTAAATACCATTCTAAACTTCTGGAACCCCGGTCGGACCCCGACAAGACCGGGAATATTCTTAATCTGATCTAGCCTATCTGCTCCCTTAGAATTTTCCTCTGTGCGCTCTTCGACCGGTAATTGTGTCCATGTATTTTCGCTAGTCGCACGCTCTAAAGTTTTTAACTCAAACTTTTGTGGAACGACCTGTGGATTTCTTATGAGTAAAGTTTCTGGCAAATCTAAAACAAATTCTTTCTCTTTGTTCTTTAATATTACTTCTTCAACAGCGTAACTTTGAGTTGCTGCCGCCGCCGAAGGAATCTGAAATTCAACATAGAGCTGATTTCCTTCTGGAATCAATTTAGTTACCTCAATTCTCGCAAGACCATTTTCCATTCGTGCCCACAAATATGCTCTTAGGTCATGAGTGATAAGTGTTGCAACTTTATCTTTTGGTACATCGATCTTGAAACTGCCAGTGCGCGATGCACCCTGCTCGCTCCATTTCATATCTTTGACTTGTATCATGGGCTCATGCGGAAGTACTTCTCTTCGACTAATTCGAGGATTTGGCACACCTGCCTCAAAGACTGCTGCCATTTCTATTTTTGTTTTTAAAATGTCATCGCCGTCGCTGACCTGCACGCCTTGGCCGTTTACCGCAGACATACTATGAACTGCTTTCTTGCCAGTCTTAACTGGCTTACCATCTTTTTCTCCATCAGTTTCATCGACAGAGCGATACGCCCGTTCGTAGATACTAACTAAGAAGCGAACAAGTGGCTTTTTATTCACCGCACGCTCTACTAAAATTTGATCAATATTAATTGTCGCGGTTACATTTGCCACATCTTCCTGTCCGACAAGCTTCATCGACCTGATATCGTTTAAAAGCGCTTGTTTGAGCATAGGGACATAAGTAAAGCCAAACTGGTTTTCATGAAAAATCAGAATCTCTCGACCCATTCGGATGAACTGCGACTTAAAGCTATTTTGACTTTTATCGTAATCTTTTTCTTTAGGATCCATTCCTAGATATGGCGGCTCATATCGAATTGGCGAATTGAGAAGATGTAGCTTTTCATTAGGACCTAGTTCGATGACCTGATAATCCTGTTCAAGAGCTCTTTTAATTTTAGCGGCCAAAATATCCACTACCTGCATTCCCTGCTTGTTGATTCCTGGAATTTTCCAGCCCATTTCATGAACTATAATTTGCACGGCTTCAGGAATCGTAATTTCACGATTTGGATCGTTTGCAATTAATGTGTTAATCATAATTGGAGCTTTTAAATCACCCGCGATAGTTGAAGCAATTCTGGTAGGTAAACCCGGTTCAAGTTCCTTAAAGAAGCTTTGGTCTGGGCTCCCGCGCACAACGAAATTTGAATACTTATCTGGTAAAATCCATTCTTGTGGGTCACTTAAATTTAAGTTACCGACTGCAATGTTTGCCAGATACGAGAAAATAACTTTCTCAATTTGAGACATCTGGACTTTGTCGATCGCCGAAAACATCAGCGATGGAAGATAGGCCATAATTCTTTTAAATATTTCAACTCGATCTTTTTGCTGAACCTGCGATGACGAATTTGGCGCCGCAAGTGTCACTTTTGCGGTCGTTAATACCATTAGAAAAATTATAAGCAGTCCAAACTTCATTCCATTCTTATCATTCCAATTTTTGTGCCTGCTGTGATGGCATCAATATTGGATACTTCTAAGCTCAGATGTTTAAATCGATCGCATTTCTATTTTGTCTCATTACTAGCCAGTCGAGTTTTGCTCAAACTCAGCGGCTGCCCAGTTGAAGGATAAACCTGGGCACGGAATGACTGCTGAAACCTGGAAACAGTTTAACGATGCATTCGCCCCAATTGATGAAGATTCTAACACGGTCCAGTGCAAAAAATTAATTAACTAAAAATTTGGAGTTTTGCGGACAATTCCAAATCGAGTTATATTTTGCCCTGAAAGTACGATTTGTAATTCTCCACTCCATTTTTGCGATCCACAAGCCCACAAAAGTTGAGCGCGCACCCAGGATTGACTCTGATTATAATTCCAGCTTTCGATATTCCACGTCGTTGGAGTACACCCAAAAGAAGTAATAAGAGCCGCAGTCAAATCTTCTGTTTCTTTCGGTCTTTCAAGAGCTAAAGCTTGTACAACATTTCCTTTCGCTTGAGGCAGACTCAAAGTAAGCGCGTGCAAAGTTAGATTTAGATTCGGCATATCGAGGCTGCGCATATTTTCCTGAAACCCAGAGAAAATTTGATCCGGCCAGCGAGCAGCTGATTCAGTCATATTCAAACCATCTCTAAGAAGTACGGATAGGCATAAACTTAAAATTTGACCAAATTTATGAGGCGTTCCCGAGGTGTAAATATCTTGCGAGTTAATAGCAAGAGTTCGTCCGTTGAACTTTGTAGGTCCCGACCAAGGTGTCATCAATTCAAGCCTACTCAAATTAAACTTTTGACTCAGTTGAACTAAATCGTTTTTTTGAATTTGATTCATTCCGCAATAGGAAGCTGAGCTCGTGCAGATCTTAATGATTGCCGGAAGTTGACCTACAATCGAATAAGCTTTCATTTCGGCAAGACCTCCGCCTGTTCGTCCTACGCGAATGTTAGCATTTCCGACGACAACAAAAAATGTAGCTAATATAATTAATGACTTATTCATTTTGGATTCTCCGATACGAGATTAAACAATTGAGTACTTAGACAATAAACTGAGTCTTTATTTTTGCTTTGTGAATAGCGGTTTGTTAAATCCACTTCAAATTTATAAAGCTCATCTTTGATTGATTTTAAATCGGCACTGTTAAAACTAAAGACAATCGAAATAAATTCCTTCTTTTCAATTGGCTGCTCTTCCTGAGCAACAAGAGATTTGGAAATTAATCCTGCATGGTAGTTTCTAAGTGCCGCCGACGGAATATCTTCACCAACAAACGTAGCTAGCGTCGATGCTTTGTAAACTCCATCAGTTTTTTCAGCAAGCCCTACTTGAATTAGTCTCTCCCAGGATTCTTTTACAGTTTTTGTATCGATGCCTAAAGCTTTAGCCGCTGTCTTATGATCCTGATACTTTGAATTAACATCAATAAGTTCTAATAAAGCGTAATGATACCAATCAGAAACAATTTTAAATAAATCTAGCGCTAAATTCCCTTTTTCCTGACTTGATCTTGCCCTGACTTTAACGGCTGCGACTTCACGGTCTGCTTTGGATCCAGAGCTTTCCATTTTGATCAGGTCTAGCCAATGCTCTTTTTGAGTAGGCTTGATTTGAATTTTCTTAGCGACTTGCATGACCCTTTCTTCAGAAAACGTCAGCTTACCGCTTAAGTATTCAGACAGGGCAGAAGGACTTAATTCTAAGTCTCGCGCAAAGGCCCTAAGCGAATAGTGTGGTCTACGTTTTTTGCGAGCTTCAAACTCGAATTTTAAGTAATGCCTAGAATCTTGCGGGTAGTATTCAAAACTCAATTTGTTCCTCCGAACATTGCCGAACACTTTGTTCGCCACTTTGGTTGTCCTGTCAACAAAACTTCGTTAACAATTTGCTGAGTGCCAAAATAAACAAAAACCCCGGAGGTTTCGTGAAAAATGTTCTTTATGTTCTAATGGTTCTTTTAGCTCAGCCGATTAACAGCTTTGCTCAAGAAAATGTAGTTTCAGCGGAAGTTGAAGATGTTCGTGAGCAGAAAAAGTACGGTGTCTACTTAGGAATCGGAACACCTTATCCATCGTTAATAGGAATAAATGTTGGATACAATATTTCCTCTGACGTGAGAGTCACTGCCGGCTACGCCGAACTCGAAGCCACAACAAGCATGAGTTTTGATAGCACAAATGGTTGGCAGGAAGAAAAAGTAAAAGCTTCAACGTACGATTTGGGTGCTGAATATTATTTCATGAAAGGCCAAAGCTGGAGACCCGTCGCTGGAGTTCACATGGGCTACGTCGATATCAGCGGTAAGGGCGATATCTCAATCAATACCTTTAAAAAAGATACAGTTCACGCCTACGTAAATGCAGGAGTTGATTACGTGAGTCAGAATGGATATCAATTCGCGATTGGTTATAATCAAGGTGTTGTTGAAAATACGAATGGCAGCGTTTACGTAAACGCCGGCCAATTTTTTTAATTCAATACATCACATAAAGTTTAAAACCTATTTAGACTCTTAAGGAGTGAAAATGAAAATCCTATTCAATTTATCCGTTTTGATAGCAGCGGCAGCTGTCATGATCTCTTGCCAGACGATGCCTTACCAAGGCGTTGCCCGCGAAGTAAAGCGCAAGCCTAACGAAGGCGGTATCATCGCTTTAACTCCAGAGCATCGCCCTGAAGATCGCATGAAAGCTGATGAGAAAATGAAATCAAACTGCGGCGCTTCAACTATTAAAGTTTTAGAAGAAGGCGAAATAGCCGTGGGTCAAACTACCACCTCTAATGCTTCTGAAGCTTACCGTCCAAGCTCACAGAAAAAGGTTGGAACTTTATTCGGTATGCCGTTAGTTTCTGGCCAAGCAGCAGGGACTGATACTTCCACTTCTTCAACTGTAACTCAACTTAAGGAGTGGCAAATCTCATACGAATGTATGTCTTCTGCTCCTTCTAAGAAAAAAGTAACTCGTTAATTCGATTAGGCAAGGCCATCTAAACTATGGCCTTGCCTACAATCATTATGAACCCCCGCGTTCTCTTCTGAATTTCTAGTCTTCCTTGAACATCGATTGCCTTTAGATTAAGTTAAAACCCTATGATTATAGTCACAGGCGCAAACGGTTTTATTGGAAGTGCACTTATTTGGGAACTCAATCAAAAGGGTTACCGAGATGTTATTGCCGTTGATACGGTCCCACTAGAAGAACGAAATCTTCTTAAAAACAAAGCCTACAGTAAATTTCTTTTAAAAGATGAGATTTGGGACTTCCTGAAATCTTCTTATGCTAATAAAGTGACATGGATTTTTCACATGGGGGCATGTTCTTCAACGACTGAAAAAAATTGGGATTTTTTGAAAGAAAATAATCTCGAATATTCTCAGAAATTATTTAACTGGTGTACGGAAAATCAGAAGTCGATTATCTACGCAAGCAGTGGCGCTACTTACGGAGCTGGCGAAATAGGGTTTAGCGACACAACCGATTCTGAAACTTTAAAGCCACTTAATCTTTATGGTGACTCTAAAGTCATGATGGACCGCTGGGCACTGACTCAGAAAAATAAACCTCATCATTGGTTTGGGGTAAAGTTCTTCAATGTTTTTGGTCCAAATGAATATCACAAAGGTCCAATGTCGAGTGTTGCATTTAAAGCTTTCAATCAGATCAAAGAGACTCACTCACTTGGATTATTTAAAAGCTACAATCCCGACTTTAAAGATGGTGAACAGAAGCGTGATTTCGTTTATGTGAAAGATGTTGTTCGCTGGATGGTAGAACTTATGGATAAAGTTCCTGCAAATGGACTTTACAATATGGGTTTTGGAAAAGCGCGAACTTGGCTTGACTTGGGTAAGTCAGTTTTCAAGGCGATGAATGAAGATGTAAAAATAAAGTGGTTAGAAATTCCTGCGGATCTAAAAGATCAATACCAATATTTTACTGAAGCTGAAATGAAAAAATGGATTGCTGCTGGATTAAGTGAACCTGAATGGCCACTTGAAAAAGCAATTGATGATTACGTCCTGAATTATTTAAGTAAAGCTGATCCTCTTCTTTAAAGGATGAATAATGGACTTGTTGCCGCAGCATTTAAATAAGTTTGGCGTAAATCAGGCCGACAAAAAGTATACGCCTCGCGATCACGCTGTTTGGCGATACATTCTACGACAATTAAAAGCTTTTCTTTCGATTAATGCTCATCCTTTTTATCCTGAAGGTCTAAAGCAAGCTGGAATTACAATTGATGCTATTCCTAAAATTTCGCACGTGAGCGATAGGCTTTCCCGTTTTGGCTGGAAAGCTTGCGCTGTCAGCGGCTTCATTCCGCCAGCAGCTTTTATGGAAATGCAGTCGCTTTCTATTTTACCCATCGCAAGTGACATGCGTTCCATTGATCAGCTCTTATATACACCGGCACCCGATATTGTTCACGAAGCTGCGGGACATGCGCCGATGCTAGCGCACCCAGAATACGCAGCTTATTTAAAAGAGTATGCGCAAGTTGCAAAAAACGCGATCGCCAGTCACGAGGATCTGGCAATCTACGAAGCGATTAGAATTTTATCTGACGTCAAAGCTAATTCAAATGCCCTCAAAGAAGAAGTTGAAGCCGCGGAAAATAAATTAGCCATAGCTGTAAAAAACGTAACTCACGTTTCTGAAGCCACCCTTTTGTCTCGAATGAATTGGTGGACTGCCGAGTATGGGCTAATCGGAACTTTGGATAATCCTAAAATTTACGGAGCTGGCCTTCTTTCTTCCGTGGGTGAAGCAAGATGGTGCCTAGGTGACAAAGTTAAGAAATTGCCTCTGACAATTGATTGCATCAATTATACTTACGACATCACAGAACCGCAGCCTCAATTATTTGTGACTCCAGATTTTAAGACATTATCAACTGTGCTAAATGAACTTTCAAACCTGATGGCTTATAAGACTGGTGGTCTTCAAGGTTTAGAAAAAGCTGCACTTTCAAAAACTGTTAATACGGTCGAACTTAATTCTGGAATTCAAATTTCAGGTCAGGTTGTGGAATTTATCAGGGATTCTTCTGGCAGCGTGGCTTTTTTCAAAATGCAGGGACCAAGTCAGCTTTCATTCGATCGCAAAGAATTGACTGGCCATTCAAAGGACTATCACAAAGATGGCTATAGCTCCCCAGTGGGAACACTAAAAGCCTATCCTTCAAAGTGCCCAAGCCAATTAACTGAACAAGAGTGGGAAAAAATAGGAGTTCAGTTCGGCAAAAAAGCTAAAGTAAATTTAGAATTTACAAGTGGTGCTGTTGTTTCTGGAGAAATTATTTCAACTTGGATAGAAAAAGAAAAGCGCGTTTTAATTAGCTTAGAAAACGCGAAAGCTACTTTCGAAGACAAAATTCTTTTTGATCCATCATGGGGAACTTACGACATCGTTCTAGGTGAAAAAGTCAGTTCAGTTTTTGGGGGTCCCGCTGACCGAGTTGCCTACGGAGAAATGAACGACTTTGTCGTTGCAAGAGTTCCCGACGCTCAGTACTCAGAACGTGATTACCGCGTTTTTGCTTACTACCAGGTTATTCGCGATGTTCGCGAAGGAAAGAAAACTCTTTTTGATTTGGAATCCTGCCTTCGCGGCGCAATCACCGAGTTACCACAAGAGTGGCTTTTGATTTTAGAAGCATTGGAATTAACTATTTTATCAAAGCAAAGAAGTTTAGAAGACCTATGCCGTGCGCATTTATCTCAAAAGATTTTTTCTGAAACCGATGCACAATGTATTCAAGAAGGACTAGCGTTAGCACATGAAAAGAGCATTTGAGATCCGAGTTGTGTTAGCCAGCCCCATCTACGAAAGAAATGTTGGGGCCACGTCCCGGGCGATGGCGAATATGGGATTTGATCGATTGATTTTAGTCGATCCTAAATGCGAAATTACCTTCGAGGCCCAACAAGCTGCAGCCACAGGCCAAACCGCACTTCAATCAAGAAAGACCTATAAAAACTGGCAAGAATTTTATGAAAATGAACCTGACTCGATCCGCTTGGGCTTTACAACAAAAGATGGAAGAGCCCGCCAAGTTGTCGATTTTAAACCAACACTTCAGATGCTTGAAAAAGAATCCCCCTACTTCACAAGAGACGGCGATGCACCCGTCATTGTTCATCTTATTTTTGGTCGCGAAGATTGGGGTCTTTCAACAGAAGATATTGAGTATGTTCACTATGCCTGCTGCCTACCTACTTACGGCGAGAATCCAAGTTTGAATTTAGCCCAGGCAGTTTTAATTGCGCTTTTCATGGTTCGTGAAACTTGGGGCGGAGTTCAAGGACAAATCGAAAATCAACGTCCCGATAAACGTACCGGTCGAAAAGCTGTCGCCTTTTTAGAAGAAAGTCTTCAAGTCTGGCTAGAGGAAATGGGCTTTACTCTTTACGGAAAAAAAGTGAATGCATATACCGTTTTAAAAAGAATGCTTTTACAAAATACTCCGACTCCAAAAGAAGTTAGAATTCTTGAAACAGTTTTACAGCAATCGATTCGCAAACTTCGTGAATGGAAAGAATTAAAAAAGAAGAAAGATTAAACTTCTTCCGGCCAGTCATGTTTTGGATATCTGGCTTTAAGCTCTTTTCGAACTTCTTTATATGAACCCTTCCAAAATCCTTCCAAATCTTTCGTCACTTGAGTCGGCCTCTGATTCGGAGCAAGCAACACGACCGTCACAAGAATCTCGTTTCCTACTTTAGGTGTTTTCTTCCAGGGAAAAGCGTCCTGGATTCTTAATTCAACAAAGGGCGCTTGCTCACCTTCGTAGTGAACTTTCACTTGTCTTCCTTTAGCAGCCTCTAGAGTAACTGGCATCTTGGATTTAAAATCTGCAAGCATCGTTTGCGATAATTGATTTTCAAAGAAATAAACCAAATCCATTTCCTGCAGTGCGTGCAGATTTTTTTTACCGTAAGTTGCTTCGTTTAAAATTTCTCTTAATTTTTCGGCTGTCCAATAATTTTGAAGTTCTAAATTTACTCTTTCAGAATAGAAAGTGAACCGAACCCACCAATTTGCCATTTCCTCATTTTGTTTTAGAATCCAGGCCCAGTTTTCGAAAGCAACTTCTGGCAGGTGAGCTTCAATCCAATCAGCCTTTGCCGGCTGAGTATGCTCTGAGCCAATGCTAAGACCGAAAAGCTTCAAAGTCTTTTTTTCTAGAAACGTTTTTTTATCTTCATCCCAGCGAACATGGGAATCTGGCTTCATCTTCGAAGCAAAATGCTTTTTTAGAAATTCCTCGGTTAGTCCACTTGCTCTTGAAACTTGAGTCTCGTTGGAATTTTCCGTATCAGTTCCATCAAGCGCCACAAAGTAAGGACTTTTTTTAACGATACTTGTCTTTGCAAAAGAAATCCCACGACCAGAAGATAAAAGCCCTTTATCACCCGTTCCTCTTCGTCGCCCTAAGCGATCAGCAAAAGAAATAACGAGAACTTTTTTAAGAATCTCCTCATCAGAATCATCCCACTTAAACTGTTGGGCCTTAGCAGACAACTGAAAAGCAACTTTCTGATACCTCTCAAGCTGCCTAGGCCCTTTCCTAAACTCCGAAATCAAATCACACTCATCTTCACCAAAGGTGCCAGGCCCTCTTTCTGAAAGCAGCGCGCAAACCCAAGCGCCAAGATCTTCCCGATTTTCAGCTTTAAAATTTTCCATTAATAATGACAGTCGCATAGGCAGTGGATAATGAACAATTTTTCGACCCAACGCCGTGATGTGCCCGTCTTTAATAAGCTCAAGGTCATTCAGCTTCTTCAATGCAAATTCCAAAGCTGCACTTTGCGGAGCTTCAAACCAAGAGAAGTTTTTAAAGTCCTGAATCCCCAAGTAGGAGAGTGTAAGTACAGTCTCTGATAATTCCTGAGTTTTAATTTCAGGCAAACTGTAATCTGCAAAAGATCTTTCATCTAACGACGACCAAAGCTTAAAACATTTTCCTGGAAACTGCCTAGCCGCACGCCCCGCCCTTTGTGTGGCAGAAGCTAAACTAATTCTGTGAGTGGTCAGCTTCGAAAAGCCTGACTGCATTTGATAGACAGTTGATCTTTCTAATCCCGAATCGACTACGGTATCGAGACCGTCAATCGTGACAGAAGATTCTGCAACGTTCGTTGATAGAATTATTTTGCGATTCTCTGCTGGCTTCAAAGCTCTCTGTTGTTCCTGAAGGTCAAGCCTTCCATGAAGAGGAACTATACTAAAGTTCTTACTCCAACTTTCTTTTTCTAGAAAATTCCCGACCTGTTCAATTTCATAAACTCCAGGAAGAAAAACTAAAGTATCCTTGTCCCCGCTCTGGACTGCTTGTCTGATTTTATCGACCATCTTTTTCGAAACGTCGAAATTCCACAACAGACTTTGGCTTTTCGTATCATGCTGTGTCTCAAG
>JANPPO010000155.1:0-3149 GCA_031428555.1 Bdellovibrionales bacterium
TCTCGGGACTCAAGTACCCCAGACCTTCGCCTTCTTGTAAATTTTGCCCGACTTTTAATTGCTCTGCAGTGCCCTTTAAAACGAAGCGGCTCTTCATTCCGTTATCGTGCCACATCTCGAGGAAAGTTTCGTCCGGCCCCAGGTCGAGCTTCTGCTTTAACAGACCGCTCCACGGTGCCACGATTTTCTCAGGACCAGCACCAGCAGTGGATTTGCGAGAAAACTCAATTGTCTGATTTGCTTCAGTGCTCGTGGGCTTAATTCCACTTTTCAAATTGAAATTAGATTTCTCATTCAGCTCAATCGGCCCTTGAGGTTTATTTAAGGGAACTTTCGGACCGTAGTGAAAAAGAAGTTGTTCGTAAATCATGTCCGATAGACCGATTCCGCCCTTATCCCCCCACTTTTCCACATACTCATGATCAAGCTGCTCTCTGAAAATCTGCTCACCTTGATTCACTTTAACTAAGCCAGAATCTTTAACAGTAGATCGCATAGACTTCATCATCTCGCGCAAAAACTGCTTCTCATACATCTGAGCAACCTCAGAAAACTTAGAATCAAGTTCCGGATTGCCAGAAGATTGCCGAGCAGGTGTCGCCTGCGAAGCAGTCTGCGAATTCAAAAGAGCTAAATTAGTGTCAGCTTTTTTAATCATGTCGCTTGTATCCAAGCGAGAAAAGCTGACGTTGAAGAAAGAAGATGGGGAGGGAAGTTCGAGTCTACTATCGTACATCCTGTACTATTTTTTTGTTCGGCCTCATTGGCTCTCATCCTGAGTGACCACTGACCTAATAAATCTGTTTCCTGCGAAGAAACTTTGACTCTTGACCTTCCATGGTTTTCGACTTCTTCCTTACCCTCCCCGAGCTCACGACACATCCATGTATCGCAAGCAAAAAAATTATTAATCAAACGAACAATACTCTGGCGGCTGCTTTGATCGCGAGTTTCGCGAACTTGTCGACCGACATGATTTAGTTTAGCGCTATGCGTTTCATTTCGAAACACAATAATCACAAAATCTCCAATTCCCCGTGCAAAGCTCCAGCTGCCTTGATGGACTGAAGTATAGTTATCAAGTCTTTAGGCGTGACCCCCAGCTTGTTCAGCGACTGGACTAGATCTCCGACGCTGACTCCACTATCAAGAATTGCAACTCTCTCTTCAGTCTCTTTTTTCCCAGGTGTTGTTGCGCCGACTTTCACAGAAAGTGTTCCGTGACTGACAGCGACTCTCGAAACTTTTACTTTATCGCCGATAACAACTGTTCCTGACTTCTCATTAATTATGACAACTGCTTTGCCATCCGGGTTAATATCAATTGCTTCAATTGTTGCCATAAGTTCTACGCCGCGATTTTCATACGCACTTGGAGTAATGATATCAATCGTTCCCGCATCTTTCGAAGACGCGTACTGGCCGCCAAGTTCTTTATTAATTGTTAAAGATGCTCTGGCAGCAGTTGTGAAATCTGGATTATGTAGCGTAAGCCTGAACATTTTTCGATTCGAAAAATCTGCCTGAATATCTTTTTCAATGATTGCACCATTAGGAATTCTTCCTGATGTCGTGTGCATATCTTTTCCATCACCACTAATGACAACCGTTCCTTGAGCCACCGCATACACTTGGTCATTCGCAGCTCTTAGCGGAGACATGAGTAATGTTCCACCTTGAAGGCTTGAAGAATCCCCTACTGTGCTAACCGTGATATCAAGCGGGTTACCCGCTTTTGCAAAAGCCGGAAGTTGAGCCGATATTATAACTGCTGCAACGTTTTTGCTGCTGATATCCTGGTTCTCTAGTTTCACACCTAATTTATCAAGTAAACGAACTAACGATTTCGTCGTAAATTCACTTTTACCATCGCCAGTGCCTTTAAGGCCGACAACGATTCCGTAACCAATCAATTGATTTTCTCTGACGCCTCGGATGCTTGCGATATCTTTCAATCGCGCTGCATCCGCATGAATGGCAGCAAGAATCACGATAAGAACTTTAATTGCTTGATTCATCTAGTTTAGCCCTTCTAATACTGACCACATCGTATTGCGGATCAACTAACGTATTTGAACTGATTCCAGCGTCGTTATAATCCTCAGGCTTAATTACGCCCGTGATAATAACTTTGTATTCTTTTTTCTCGATCATAAAAGGTTGAGATCCCTTAATGCGATAATTTCCATCAGGCATTTTCTCAACAATCTTAGACTGGATATTTTCAACTTCTTTTAAATCAAGCTTCGTTTCTTTAGGCTTCTCAACAGCAGCAGGTGCACGTGCTGCTTCGGCGGGTTTACCATTAGCTGGCGCAGCTTCGCCTTTTTGTGCAAGACCCAAATTCATGTTCTTATTTTTTCTTTTTATTTCTTCTTCTTCTAATTCTTTAATAAGCGTCTTGATATTTTGAGCTTTAGTCTCGACTTGCTTCATAGCCGCGCCCTCAAGCTTCACATTGATGGCGTCGCCCTCACGTCGTGATTTATTCTGCGCAAACATGTAAGAAGTTTGACCTTCCATTTGCCAAAGGCTGCCGGCGCCAGAACTGACTTCTGATTCTTCTTCCAAGCGGGATTTCGTCATCCGCTTATAATCACGCTCTTGTATACTTCCAGCTTGCGGAGTCTCTGAGTATTTCAAACCAGGTTCTGGGCTTACAAAAGGAACATTATCAGAAATATTTTGTCCAAACCATTTTTGGAAAGAGGCACAACCTACTATCGAAAATGACATTCCTAAATATAAGAATGGTAAAACAAAAAGTCTTAAATTCTTCATTCGATTCTCACCGTTCCTTTGTCCACAACTCTAACTGACATAATTTTTTGATTTGTCATGTTTCTGACTCGGATCGTATCTCCCGCAACACCAGATTCTTGTGCCACTGTCTGAAGAGTGATCTCGAAAACGTCGTTACCCGTAATCGTTCTAACTGTTTGCCCTTGTCTGACATCATATTCGCGTTGAATATCTTGCGAAGTTAATAGACTTCCCATCGACACTAAACGCGAAGCTTTTTTACCAATAAGATCAGATTTCTTTAAATAATAATCTTTTGCAAAAGTCACATCAGTTGAATCAATCATCAAATCAGATTCCTGTAATGTATCGCCCGCTCTGAAAACTTTTGCAGCTTTCACAACCTG
>JANPPO010000156.1:0-5354 GCA_031428555.1 Bdellovibrionales bacterium
TTTCGGTGATAAAAATGCGGCAACAATGCTTTTCTATGCTCCCAGTTATCCGACAGGTATGTGGAGTTTCCAGATTGCTTCGAAAAAGCCATTTAATCCGATGACTGATCTTGATACGGAAAAGGCAGCAAAATTTAGTAAAGAAAAGAATCTTCATTACTATAATGATGGTGTACACATCGGAGCATTCTCGCTACCGAATTTCGTAAAGCAGATGTTAGAACTTTAATTTCTTACGGGGCCCTAAAGCCCCAAATTGATGTTGTCTGATTTTGAATATCTTGAAGGCCAAAGAATGCATGGCCTTTATCTCCGTAATCTTCGCCCCAAGAGTTTTTGAGCTTAAAACTTACGATCTCATTTCGGTTGTTGTACTCATATCCTACAACATTCAAAACGTGATAAGAACCTGCCCACTTCATCGAAAGCATTGCAGGCAATCCATTATCGACCGAACTGATTAAGTACTGCCAAACTTGAGTCCAAGAGGACTGTCTAAAATTAAAAGCACCTTGAAATAAGTGAATCATGTCTTTTAAAGCTCTTCTTAAATCCCAAGGATCGCCCATATCCCATTGTCCCCTGGCATATAACATAAACACGTGGGAATTTCGCTTAATCCCAAAGCTGTTTTCAAACTGCTGAGTTGTCCAATTCCTGCCGCTCCAATTAAAAACTTTAGATTGAAAACCTGCCTCGGCCTCAATTCTTTTCTGAATTTTGCTTAAGAATAAATCTATTAACTGAGCTTTCGTGGCCTCATCGCGGCTGCTGCCGATAACTCTGCGGCCGTCAACTACGATCGTTTTTAGATCACTATAGAGCTTTGTGAAATCCCAATTAGCGAAAGGAATTTTGGGCTTAAACATTTCTTGCGGAAGGAGGCCCTCTTCTAAGCTTAGCTTCATAGCATGATGAACATCGCCGCCCTCAAGGAAATAGAAAGACTCATTGATTGTTGCTTCATGATTTACAAGTACGTCTTTTGACCAAACCAAAAGCTTTCGAACGAACAAATATTCTGCAGAAACTTCTGGGCCTTGCGGACGATTCCAAGCGTTCTTATTTGCGACTTCTAAGGCACCTGCGAAGGCGAAAAGATAACATTCCTCTGATAGCTGCTGATTAATATTTCGAGTGGTTTTGAGTTCAACTGTTGGGTTTGAGCTTTGATAAGGGAAAGCAACTTGGCCGCCGATCTTGGCCTTGTATGAAGACCATCCCCAGCAAATAGGGCTAAAAAGGAATAGAGCGACTATAAAGTAAAGTTTTCTTTGCATTACAATTAACTACACTCAACCTGTGACCTATTTCAAACTTTTTGCTATAGAAATAGCGGTGTCAAAAATTCTTCTCACAACTCTTAATTCCACGTATCAACATGCTGCTTTTGGGCTTCGCTATCTTTATGCAAACTTAAAGGAATTACAGCAGGTTACAGAGATTCACGAGTTCACAATCATCCAAAACCCTAAAGATATTGCCGAAAAGATCCTAGCAAAAGAGCCCGAGATCGTAGGATTTGGTGTTTACATCTGGAATACTCGTCAAACCCTAGAAGTTGTGCAAACAATCAAAAAGGTTGCTCCGCATATTACGATCGTTTTGGGCGGACCTGAAATCAGCTACGAGACCGAGCCTCAGGAGCTATTCCAATTTACTGATTACGTAATCAAAGGCGAAGCAGATTTCTTATTCTACGAATTTTGCAGCAATTGGTTTCAGGGAATTAAACCTGCTAAAAAAATTATCTCTGGACCGTTACCTGACATTACAAAGATTCAACTTCCCTACGATCTCTATTCTGAAGCTGATTTGAAAACACGAACAATCTATGTTGAAGCTTCCCGTGGTTGCCCTTACAAGTGTGAGTATTGCTTATCATCACTTGATGTTTCTGTTCGAAACTTTCCTACGGAAAAGTTTTTGCAAGGAATGAAGCAGCTTATTGATCGGGGTGCTAAAACTTTTAAGTTCGTAGACCGAACTTTTAACTTAAGTCCCAAGATTAGTACCGAGATCATGCAGTTTTTCTTGTCCCACGTGGATAAGAACCTATTTTTGCATTTTGAGCTTGTACCGGATCGATTGCCTGATGAATTAAAAGCACTGATCGAAAAATTTCCCGCTGGTGCCCTGCAGTTCGAGGTTGGAATTCAGACTTGGAATCCAAAAGTCGCTGCTAACATCAGCCGCCGGCAAAATTACACTCGAATTGAAGAAAATCTGAAATACCTTAAAGAGAAAACGACAGTTCATAGTCATGCGGATTTAATTGTGGGCCTTCCTGGCGAGTCGGTTGAAAGTTTTGGTAAGGGATTTGATGCACTTGCCGCATTGGCGCCAGATGAAATTCAAGTTGGAATACTTAAACGCCTTAAAGGTACGCCTGTTATTCGCCATGATAAGAATTTTGAAATGGCTTATAGTGAACAGCCACCGTTTCAAATTCTTAAAACCAAAGACATTAGCTATAGCGAAATGCAAAAAATGAACCGATTCGCAAAGTATTGGGACTTGGTTGCAAATAGTGGGAATTTTAATACGACGACGGCTTTTTTAAAAACCCAAGGCTCACTGTTTGAAACATTCTTTCGTTTAAGTCAGTTTATGCAATCACGACATGCTGATTCGTACGGAATTGCGCTTGTGAATTTAACAGAATCACTTTGGCTATTCCTAAAAGACGAACTTAAAATTGGAGATGATAAAGCTAAAGAGCTTATCATTCAGGATTATTCTATTTTAGGTAAGCGCGATCTTCCGAAATATCTAAGAGATGATGTTGAAGCTTTAAAGAAACCACGAAAAAAAGTTTCTCTTCAATCACGCCAAGAAAAGCATCTTTTAATTCAACAAACCGAGAGCAATCAAATTAATTAAAGTTATTTCGAGGTCCAGTGAAAGAACGTTTCGAGCGTTTAATCGTTGGTGCGTTTTCGCGTTCGCGCTCTTGGAGATTTTTGTACGACTGCGTCTAATTTCAATTAATAAATTATTTTATGTATTTTATATAAATATTTTTATACCATTTTTATATGAAGAGCGCGCAGCTACAGACATTGTCTCTAAACTTACTCAAGACGTTTTGTGTGTTTGCTGAAATTGGAAAAGTTGAAGGCGCTGCTCAACGTCTGCGAATTACTCAAGCCAGTGTTAGTTTGCAGTTAAAAAAAATAGAAGATGAAACCGGCCAGATACTCTTTAAAACTGTTGGTCGGAAAAAAGTGCTTACGTCGTTTGCCAGGGACCTCTTTCAGTCGATCGCCCCTCCCTTAAGAGAACTGGAAGATCGCCTGAAAGAGGTCTCGAAAATTAAAATTTTGCCAGAGCAACGGATCGTTCGCATCGGTTGCCGTCAGGAGATAATCAAAAGGGTTAGTCGCTTGATTCATTTTCCAGGACAAATTCAGCTTTCGGGAATGTCCAATGAAAAAGCCCTTACAGCTTTAAAAAATGATGAAATCGATATCGCAATTATTCCAAATCCCCCCGCAGGTGGAGATTGGAACATTAAAAAACTTTTTATCGATCAACCTGTCTTAATTGCAAATCCGAAAATATTAAAAAGTTGCACCTGGGAATCGGTTGGTAAGCAGTTATTTAAATCTCCAGCTATTGCTTACAAAAAACCCGCGCCTTTTTTGAATGAAGTTGTGGAAAACCTTGGGGGCAAATCGAAAGACGTAAAAATTAATCTATTCTGCGAAGATTGGCTTACGATTATTGATTCCGTTAAATGCTCCGACTCTTGGAGTGTATTACCCCGTCGATTTAAAACTGAAACGTCAGGTTTAACTGTAGTTGAGATTCCTCAGAAAGTTCTGAAGGCAAATGTCTTTTATTCCGTTCAGCATAAAAACTGGAGTGGAACTTCAATTTTTAATTCTGAAAAATAAAATTTAGAAAATAAGTTTGAGCGCTACTTCTTGTTTTGATCGACATATTTTTTGTATTCACCGTAGCCTTCTTTTTCGAGGTCTTCTTCGGGAATAAATCTTAATGATGCAGAATTAATGCAATAACGGTTACCGTCTTTCCCAGGTCCGTCTTTAAACACATGACCTAAATGGCTATCACCCAAAAGACTTCGGACTTCGACTCTTTCGTAACCTATTTTATAATCACTTTTTCTGTTTATTTTTGAATCATCTAAAGGCTTTGTAAAACTGGGCCATCCGCAACCCGAATCATACTTATCGTCTGAAGAAAAAAGTGGCTCGCCAGTGACGATATCAACGTAAATGCCCTTTCGCTTTTCATCCCAATAAACATTTTCGAAGGCTCGTTCAGTTGCTTCATGTTGTGTTACTTCAAATTGTAATGGAGACAAAAGCTTTTTAAGCTCATCAATACTTGGTTTTTTAAAATCTTTTTTATCCATAACTTGAAACTCCTCTTTAAGAAATATCGTGCACGTATAACGTTAGACCTGATTTTCTTTTTCCTCGTCGAAATTAACGTAACTTTGAGTTAAGTCTTCTTTCATTACTTTTTCTAGTTGTTCTACGGCAAGTTTAGAAGCGCTAATCAGTGCCTTTTCATCAAAGCGGTTCACGTATTGCTGTTTCAATAAAACTTCATCATGCTGACGAAACTTTTCGATAATTGTGTGGGCTCGCTGCTTCGGCATGCCCATTTCGACAAGCAAATCTTCAACAAAATTGATGCCTGAATCGATCGTTTCGCGTTTCACGTGGCTAATTCCTAAATCCATTAATTCATAAGCATGTTGACGATTTCGAGCTCTTGCAAAAACTTTTAAGTTGGGAAACTTTTCTTTGATAACCTCAACAGTTTCAACTGATACGTTCATATCATCAATCGCCACCACTATGTATTTGGCGTTTTGAGCCCCCGCCGCATGAAGAATTTCTTCTCTTGAGCAATCGCCGTAATAAACTTTATTACCGAATTTTCTTAAAAGTTGGATTTGATCTGGATCGTGATCAATTGCTGTAAACGGAATTCCCTGGGCCCTTAGGATACGACCAAATATCTGTCCGAAACGCCCGAATCCTGCAATAATGATCTGTGAGTCGCTTTTATCGAACTTGTCATATGCATCAAGTGCAATCACCTTAGTCTGACGTCTTTCATCTAGTTTTGTCTGCAAGAATAAAAGAAATGGAGTCAGTACCATTGAAAAGGTCACCACTAAATTGATCGTACTTGCTTGTTCAAAAGTTAATAAGGATGTCTTCAGAGTTAGCGAAGAAATAACGAATGCGAATTCACCACCAAGTGATAAATAGAGCGCAGCCCTTTTGGAATTTTCGTGGCCTAGTTTGCCGAATCTTCCAACCGCGTACATGATGAAAAACTTAACGGCCATAAGAGCAGCAACCCAACCG
>JANPPO010000157.1:0-5267 GCA_031428555.1 Bdellovibrionales bacterium
GTGAAGCCAAATCTCAAGATCTCATAACTTTTTGCTATTTGAAAACTAATTATTTCTATTTAAGAATGGAGAAGTATAGTACTAATTCATATGCTAAGAATAGTCAGTTTTCTTTTTTTTCTTTTCCTTGTTTCTACAGCAGCTAGAGCTGAACAGAAACCTTACATCATCAGTGGTTTTGACGATGTTCTAAGACAGGCTGAAAACACTGGCCT
This sequence comes from Bdellovibrionales bacterium, assembly GCA_031428555.1. Classification (GTDB taxonomy): domain Bacteria; phylum Bdellovibrionota; class Bdellovibrionia; order Bdellovibrionales; family Bdellovibrionaceae. The sequence continues at coordinate 216 of JANPPO010000157.1, forward strand.
GGTAAATGCAGCAATCAAAATATTTGAAGATGACAAAGGCTTCTCTGGAATGCCTGAGCTGTATCAAGTGATTTCCAATCAAGAAACTACGCCACGTTTTGTATTAGTCAGTGCTATTTCAAATTGGTTTGACACAAGAATAGACTTATTTTTGACTAGGTCGCATTTCCCGTCAAATCATAGATACTTACGAAATTGGCTGACAGAATGGTCTATCGAATCATTTAAAATAGAAAAAATAAGTGAAATCTTAAAAGAAATGCCTGACCGTAAGTTTATTGTCATTTTTGACAATTCAAAACCCAGCATCAACTTGGCAATAAAAATTAAACAGCAGTTTCCAAAAAATGTAGTAAAAATTTATTTAAGGCAAGTTCAAGAAAAAGCGCTTCCAACTGAATCTATCGGATTTTATACGGCTTTTGATATCGCAATAGCAGAGTATGAAGCGGGTCGATTAACAACTGAAGACGTTTCCAAAGTTGGCAAGGCGGTGTTGGTTGCGCAAGATATCAATTCAATAATTCCAACTTATGCAATGTGCCCCATTCATGATCTCTCATGTGAAGATCGTTCAATTGATATTAAGAATATTTGTTTAAAGGTAAGTAAACACATCCAAGCTCTTTGCAGACATTAATTCTTAAAATAGTCAGAGCGACCATCTTCACCACCCGTCTCAACCTGAGACGCCCCTTGCGAAACCAGGCATAAAATTTCGGACCGTTACTTCTGATGTTGTCATTTCATCAATCCCCTGCCATAAAAAACAAATGATTAAGGTCGTCGCATACAACAGCCAGTGGCCAGAAGAGTTTCTGGTAATCGCCGCAAAAATTCGCCAAGCCGTTGGGGAAAAGGCTTTTGCAATTCACCATATTGGTTCAACAAGCATTCCCGAACTTATCGCAAAAGATGTAATTGATATTCAAATGACTGTATTGGACTTACAAGTACCGCTACAGAAAGAGCTTCTAGGAATTGGATTTGAATTAGGTGAGCACACAAAAGACCACTGTCCCCCGGGAATGAATTTTTCTCCGTCGGAGCTTGAAAAGCGTTACTACCGGGGAGGACCTCGAAAGGTCCATTTACATATTCGAAAACAGAATATGTTTAATCAGCGATATCCAATTCTCTTCCGCGACTTCTTGCGATCAAACCCCAATGCTTCTCGTGCTTATGGCGAAATCAAGCTTCAATTAGCAAAATACTTTCCAGAAAATGTGGATGCGTATTATGATATTAAAGATCCCGTGTGTGACGCAATAATGTCTGGTGCATTTGAATGGGCTAAAAATTGCAATTGGTCGCCGGGTGCGACTGAGGCGTAAAAAATGTCCTATTTTTTCGCTTTGCTCAGAAGGGCGATTCTTAAGTTATTTTGGAGGTTAAATGAGAGCACGAGATCTTTTAAGCAAGTACGAAGTTGAGATTAACAAATGCAACTTCGATCTTTTGATTCCGTTGATTTCCGATCATTAAGGTCATGACTTTTTCACCTCGCCCACTTTTTTAAAACCAAATTTCAAATACCAATCCTTAGGCCAATTTTGTGCATCCGCCGTTAAACAAAGCGCCGAAATTTTTAATTTAATTGCCTCGGCGCAGGCGGCTACAAGCAACTCATTCCCAAATCCTTTGCCTTGATACTCTGGCAGAATATCCACATCTTTAAGACGACCGATCCTTCCGTCTCGAAAAGCAAAGGGAACGATTCCAATTTGACCAATAAACTGATTTTCAAATTTCGCTAGGAACCAGTGACCACCATACGTTTCTGCCATGAGCCGAATATCTTTTACAAAGCTTCTGACGATTTTTTCATCCTGATATCCAAAAGCCACTTCGATCTTTTTTCTGAGTTGAAACATTTGTTCGTAATCATGCTCAGTCAAGACCGGGATTAATTGAAGTCGACTTTGACGTCGCGACTGGAAATCCGCTTCATCGATCCACATCGTCCACTCATGTTGAACTTTATCAACGAACGGATAAGGACTTTCGCACTCATCAAGTTTTTGATCTGTGTGAATGACGAAATTATGAAGTTCTTGATTCATTGCTATATGTTTCCTATTGCACTTATTCAGGTATCAGCTTTTCGGCGCAACTTCTAGTTTCTCAGCGCCAGGATAAAGCACATACTGTTGTGCGCTATCGTTGATTTCATAATAGTCCCCCTTATCGCCAATGAAGATATGTCTTTCTAACTTTGTATGAGTTGGACCATCAAATGCGCCCATTGATAGTCCAATCCAATTTGCATTAACGGGATCAAAGAATAAAACGCAACCACATGTTTTACAAAACCCACGTCGTGCCTTTTCGGAAGTTTGATACCAGGTCACATTCTGAAAGCCATCGATTCTGACACTTGATCTATCAACATCGACTCCCGCTTCGTAATGGCCTGTGTGCTTTCGGCATATCGTGCAATGACATGCACTTGCGGCCGGAAGTTTGCCCTCAACTTCGAAACTCACTGTTTTGCAAAGACATGATCCTTTATGCATCATTTTTTACTCCAAAAAATTAATTTCACGATTGCAAACCCGCGCCTAAAAGCAACCACGTTCCGTAGGCAAAAACCATTACAGCGCCAGCAAAATGGGTTAGCGATGCTTTTTTATTCCCATGCTTCAGCACAACTATAAAATCCGAAACCGCAACAAGACCCAAACAAAGATGAGTCGCCCCGAGTGCAATCCAGGCCTGCTGATTAAACAAAATTAAAACAACGAGGCCCATAAAAATATCTCGAATTCCAAGACTTCTGACGTACGGAAGTGCTATTCCGCTGACTGCGATTCCAAATTGCTTAGACATCATTTCTGGTTTCGCGATGGCAGCAATTCCAATTAGCAGCGTAACTAAACCGATCAGAAGCGGGAAATAATAACCGACAGTTTGTAAACTCATGCGACAACTCCATTTTTATATTTTACTATTTCCTAAGCTTCGTTTCATATCAATCAGATTCTGATGAATCAGTAATTGCTTTCAGTTATTTTCACGTACTCAAGGGCTTCTTGCTCTGAAAAAAACTTTTTTGCGACTACGCAGAGTTCTATATTTTTGATCATGGCGTAGACCTTCATTTTTTTGCGGTCTTCTTCAGAGAACATCTTGATGCCATAACCTCGGTTGAAGTTTTTCTGACTGCCGGGCCAGGTATTATCCATATCGCGAAGTTGATTGCTCATATCAAAAAGAGGGTCTCCAGCGCAGGCCCACTCGAAATCCAAAACTCCCGTTATTTTTTCATCCTTATAAAGCAAATTTCCAAGATGGAAGTCCCCGTGAACAAGCTTAGGAGTTTCGAACTTATCAAATAGTTCAGCATGATTTTTAAATGACTTTAAAAAACTGTTTCTCTTTTCTTTTGTAAACAGGCTTAAAGCCATCGCTTCGTCTAAATGGTAATTGAGAATGAATGATAAATATTCAGTCCAGGTTTTTGTTTTGGGGAAAGGGCCCCTCCCTGAAATTTCTCCGAAATAATTTATTCCAACCGAATGGATCAGAGATAAAACTTGGCCCGCCTGAAATGAAAGAGCTTCTTTATTCTTTTCGCTAAGAGCTGGCCAACTTTGCTCGAGATTTTCACCTGCGATTTTTTCACAAACCATGTAATCAAAAGGCGACAGAGTTCTTGAATCATCCAGAACTAAGCAGTCCGGAACTGGTAACTTATCTTTTAGAATATCGAATGCGACTTGTTCGCGGTGAAACTTTGGAAGTTGGACGTCCCTCGCATTGAATCGAATAACGACGGAGTCATCAACAAAAAAACAGATATTGACCCAGCCTTGGTCGTCCATCCGAATTTTTTGAGGTGATGGTAAGGCAAGACTTTCAACTATTTTGTTAATTGAACTTTTGCAAATCGCTTTAATTTCAAGGTGATTGGGAGCTCTCATGTTACCGATCCTTGCGGTGATTTTAACACAGTTCGAATGACTGGAACAAACTGCACACTAAGTACGTAGACCTCAGTTTTATCCCCAGCTTCAAGCAAATCACAAAGGTTTTTACGAAATTCACGAATCAGTCTTTTTTCCTTGAAAATATAGAGCGAGCAACTCGTCTGTTATTTCAGGATTTCCGGCGTAGCCTGCTATTACTTGCGCGCAGAGGCTTCTTTTCATTGGTAAGCGTTTGCAGATAACTTTCCCAGTACGCCTGTTCATTTGGTTTAAGTGCCATAGACTATCAATCCAATAAAATTTAAGACATCTTAGTTCAAAACTGTTCTTCCATGTTCGCTAAACAAGTTTGCGTCATAAATAATAAATTTGAAACAATCAAACAACCGCAATACGCTTATTTTCATTAATTAAGGAGTGGTTATGAGAATGAAGTCTTTTGCGGCTTTGGGAATTTTAATTACGGGGGCGGCTTTCGCCATCACGATTAAAGCTTGGCAACCTGTTGTTTTCAGTTCAAGCGCAATCCCTCTTCAGGAAACAATCGAAATCATGCGCCAAGAAGGCGATTCGGTTTTAATCGATATTGAAAAAGATAACCCTCAGTTTCAGCAACAGATCTCCGAGGGCTTCGCGCAGTACTTTAAAATCGCGTTGAACAGCGTCGTTTTGCCGGTAAATTTCGCCGAAGTCCTACGTACTGAAGTCGATGAACAGGACAAAGAGGAAAATAAGACTGTTATCACAAACACGACTGCGATTATTGGAAAAATAATTAAAAACTTCGAGATTTACACGATTGGCAGCTTCATCGGGGAATTAGAGAACCCAGATAAGCCAAATCTTTTTAAGTATAAATACTGTGAAGCAAATCCTGAAATTGTCGAATTCCCCTGCTCTGATAAAGAAGTCGGCAATCAAGATAGGGGTAACTTCCTAGATAAACACAGCCGAGAACATGTTTTTGTCAGACGGCTTCTTTCTCACCCGACCTTTGTTAGTAAGATGTGTCCCGTCATAACACCCTTCGCTGTTTGGTATTTAAATTGGACGTGGTGGCCAGGTCAGAATACTTCTGAAAAAAAGGCTCAAATGATAGCTCCGATTTTTTACCGAATTCACA
>JANPPO010000158.1:0-9974 GCA_031428555.1 Bdellovibrionales bacterium
GTCCGATAAGAAAGCTATGGCAGCATTACCGATGAAAGTCGACAAACAGGATCTTCAAAATGTTATGAGCGAAGCCCATAGCAGAGAAGAAGGTAAAATCTTCGATGTAGGTACCGAGCCTATCGATTTTGGTCGAGCTGACAGTCTTAGATACAATATTTTGATGTGGGTTCTTGACGAAAAATACGATAAGTCGATTCAGGAGATGCGAAATTTTTTGATTAATCCTTCTGACTATCCAAATTTTAAAGGCAAAGTCGAAAGATTCGTTACCCATGGTATTGATCTTATTTACGCTATTAAAGCGAAGCGAAATTTTCCAGGTATCGCAAGTTTAACCAGAGCTAAGCAGCAAGAGCTTCGTGAAAAATTCAAAGAACATTTTCGTGAACTTCAAATGGTCATGAAAAAAATTGAAAAAATCCAAGTTGATCTTCGGGTCGAAGATGCGAGATCGACTATTTATGTCGTCAGAGCACTTTGGATTTCTTGCATTTCAATCGCAGCCTTAGGGTTTGCTTTAGAAATTATCAACGGACTGGCGTTCACCAGTCATATTGTTATAAGTGAAGCTCTTGATAAGGGCGTCAATATGCTTTTCGCAGCTATTGGCTTTTAATCACTTCGTAAGCTTTTTCAAGTGCGGGTAAAAACTGCGCGCCGTTTAATATTTTATTGTTAATATAAAAAGTAGGGGTTCCTTTAACATTAGCTTGAGTCGCTTCTTGGGCCATCTTTTGAATCATCACCTTTGTGCTGTCTTCATCCATGCAAGCTTTAAACTTATCGCAGTCTTTTATTCCGTATTCACAAAGCTTTTTATCAACTTCTTCAACAGTGCGAATTCGAGAAATTTCGGCTTGGTCTTCGAAAATAGAATCATAAACATCCCAGCCTGTTTGTTCCGTTTTTTCGGCGCAGAAAACTGCAAAACTAAGGCGGCATGGAATGCCGTCACCTTTGCCATTGAATCCCGGATCCAAGTTGCAAGTTCCATCAAGTGGATACGCTTTAAATAAAAGTGCTACATCTTGTCGCGATTGAACGAAGGCTTTAATTGAAGGAGCCGCGTGCTTACAATGAGGACATCGGAAATCTGCAAATTCGACGATGGTCATTTTTGCTTCAGCTACGGGGGCTCCCATATGGAGTCCGAGATTCATATCAAATTTTGAAACTGGGGCTGCCATCCAAGCGTTGATTCGGTCATTAACTAGACCTTTTGATTGCGAAGAATTCATCTCGCCGCCCCAACTTGAATTGAAAATTGCAACAAGGATAGGAATAGACGCTGCCGCTATCCAGGTGTTTTTATTTGTCAGCACATTCTTCGCATTTTTAAATGAGGCCACATAGTTGAGCCCAGCAACTTTAAGCAAAATAATGTTAAAAAACGAGAGAGAATAGGCCGCAATACAAAATAAGCAGAGTGAGCCCAGTTTCGTCATTGAAATAAAGCCCATCACAACTGATGTTGCTGCGATCAGAGTCGAGATATAGATAGTGAGATCAGCCCAAATGTCTTTTGCATCTTGTCGCATTGCAACCATGATCTGAGTAAACAAAAAGACCAGGTGAGTGATGAAGCCCCAAAGCGCGATCGGCTGGCCAAAAAGTCGGGCGTAGGGTGAGGTATTAACGGCATCGCAGTTCCACATGCCACCAAGATTACAAAAGCTATTTCCAGAGGCTTCAGCATTTTGCAGAAGGTAAAACTTTTGACTTAAATAACCATGCAGCCCTAAAGCAACAAAAGTTAATAACACATTGAAGTAAAGCGGTTTAGTTTTTATCATAATACTGAGCATCTCAACATGATTTTAGGTCTCGTGCAAGACGATGCTGCAGAAAGATCTGTGCGGCTATGCGGAAAATTGAAACGATCAAGAAAGAACTTTACGAAAGGATTCGCGCCCAGGTGACCGACCGGATCGGTTTACAAGACCGTGAAATCATGAAGGCCGAGAAATCTTTCAAGCGTTTTTTTTCTTTAACTTGGAAGCCGGCGAAACCGACTCAATTGCAAAAACAGATTAACCAGTCCAACCTTATATTTTGGGGAGATTTTCACGGTGTCAGACAATATCAAAATAACTTGTTACGGTGGCTCAAGAATCAGGATTTAAAACAAAACCCAGTTGTTGTCGCTTTAGAGTGTCTGCCAAGCCAATCGCAAAAATGGGTTGATGAATACTTAAAAAGTCGCATCTCCGAAGAAGAATTTTTACGGAAAGTAAAATGGGATAAGGTTTGGGGCTTTCCCTGGACTCACTATAAGCCGTTGTTTGATTGGGCCCGAGAAAACCGGCAAATTTTAAGGGTTATAAATGGTCCTCAAAATAAAAGTACTTCTCAACAGCGAGAAATATGGGGGCTGAAGTTACTGGCCGAGATAGCTTTAGAGTTTCCAAAAAGTAAAATTTTTAGCCTCTATGGTGAATATCATTTACTCCCGCATGGTTTTCCAAAGCTTATCAAAAAGCTGAAAACTTTTAAGCCTGTCTTTGTTTTTCAGAATTCTGATTCGCTCTATTTTCAACAGCCACCGAAAAATCAGTCTGAAGAAGGCAAAATTTTAAGAATGAATTCGACAAATTTCTGCATTCAAAACATGTCTCCGTGGGTTAAGTGGCAGAATTATAATCTTTTTTTAGAAGAAATTCAGGAAGCTGATGTCGATGAAGATCTTGATTTAACAGATCACGTTTTAGGATCAGCTGAAATATTATCCAAGACACTTGAGATTCCTCAAGATCCTAATCGCTATGCGGTTTTTACAAGTAGTGACAGGGTTTTATGGGATCATCTTAGAAAGTTACCTGAAGCAGAATTAAGACTATTCGAATGCCTCATCGAAGAGAATATGAGCTTCGTCTACCTGCCAGGTGACTGGGCATTCTTAGGAAGAATCTCGGCAAATGAAACGGCAAGCCTTGCGATGCAGGCTTTGTTTTTTCAGTTTAACCCCAAGCTCGGGTGGAAAGAGCACAGTGATTTGGATTGGGAATTTTTAATTTGGATTCAGGCATTTTCTTATTTTGGTTCGAAGCTGATTAACCCGCACCGAAAAAGTCCGACACTTTTAGATTTGCAGAAAAAGTCGAGGCTCTCTTCGGGACGAGCTGTTGAAAGACAGGCCGCACGGTTGGCAGTTAATTATACTTTGCATCAATCGCTTGGTGGAGAAAAAGCGTTTATTGAAATTAGTTTATCTGATCAGGTTCGCTTTCAAGCTGTGAAATGGATTTCCGGATTATTAGGCGAGAAGATATTTAACGCGTACAATCAAGGATCCTTGAATCTGACGACATTAAAAGTTTTTATGAAGAAAGATCCTGGAAATAAAAATTTTCACGCCGTAGTTCAAAATTTATATGAAACAGTTGATAGCTTTTAATTCTTTTTTGAAACGCGAGTGCGAAATTCTTTTCCAGGCTTGAAGCGAGGAACAGGCATGCCTGGAACTTCAGCATATTCACCCGTTTTCGGATTGCGTCCCGGTCGAGCCTTACGTTCTGTGCGAGTAAATGAGCCAAAGCCTACGAGCTTCACTTCTTCGCCTTTAGAAACCGTTTTTTGAATCAGTTCTAAAGTTGCATCAAGCATGCTTTCCGTTTGGCTTTTCGGACAACGAAGGTGCGCAGATAATTTTTCGACAAACTCAGCTTTATTCATAGGGAGTTGAAAGCTAAATGTCTCTTGATGGTCCGTCAAGGGGGCGGTAGAATTTTGACATGCTTGCACATTTAAAAAAACAACTGAGTCTCGAAATCGCAAAAAAAGTTTCAATTTCCGAGCTTGACATCATTCAAGCGCTTGAAGTCCCAAAGACTTATGAGCACGGACATTTAGCTTGGCCGGTTTTTATTTATGCAAAAAATTTAAAGCAAAATCCGATGGAAGTTGCAAAATCTTTGGCTGCAACTTTGTCAGGAGCAATCAGTGGAGTTGAGTCAGTTCAAGCACTGGGTGGTTTTTTAAATTTCAAATATAAAACTTCAAAGCTTGCAGAAGTTATGAATCTTGCGGCTAAGCAAGAATTCCTAAGTCATCAAAAATGGGGCACTGGAAAAACAGTTGTCATTGATTATGCTTCTCCTAACGTTGCAAAAAAAATGCACATTGGACATTTAAGAGCGACCAATATTGGTCAGGCCATTCGAAACTTGGCGCAAGCAAATGGCTATAAAGTGATTGGGGTAAATCACTTAGGCGATTGGGGAACTCAGTTTGGAAAGTTAGCTTGGGCCATTGAAAAATGGGGTCCTGAACTAGGAGAAAAGGCATGGACTATCGATGGCTTACTGGAACTTTATGTCAAGTTTCATGAAGAGTCGGAAAAAGATCCTAAGCTAGTTGAAGAAGGTGCCGCGACTTTTTTAAGGTTAGAACAAGGTGATCCCAAAATTAAAGAAATTTGGCTTCGAATTATTGATGCTTCGTTAAAAGACTATGCCCGAATGTTTAAAATTTTAAACGTTAAGCATGATCTCGTATTAGGTGAATCTTTTTATAACGACAAACTTGCCGATGTTATTACAAGATTGGAAGCAAAAAAGCTTTTAGTTGAAAGCGAAGGTGCGCAAGTTGTGATGTTTCCTGAAACGGAAAAAATGCCGCCTTGCTTGATTAAAAAAAGCGACGGCGCATCCCTTTACGCCACTCGGGATTTAGCGGCTGCTATTTACCGACATGATATCTTAAAAGGTGATGAGCTAATTTATGTGGTCGGTGCAGATCAGAATCTCCATTTCAAGCAAGTTTTTCGAGTGCTCGAAATGCTAGGACTTGATTGGAGCAAAAACTGTCATCACGTTGGTTTCGGTCTTGTGCGGTTTAAGGAAGGCAAGATGTCGACTCGAAAAGGTCGAGTGATTCATTTAGAAGATGTGCTTGAATCTGCAATTGAAATTGTGACCCAGACTGTTCAAGAAAAAAATCCAGATCTTGAAAACAAGGAAGAAAATATTCGAAAAATTGCAATCGGTGCTGTGATCTTTAATGATCTGATCAATGATCGAATGAAAAATATCGAATTTGATTGGGACCGAGCTTTAAGTACTGAAGGGGATAGCGGGCCGTATGTTCAGTACACAACAGTAAGATGCAAAAGCATTTTAAGAAAAGTACAGTTCAAGTGGGTTACTATGCCTTCAGAAGTTGAATGGACTAAAGAGGAAGAAAAACTGATTTTCACGTTGATGCAATTTCAAGACGTTGTCAGAAACAGTTATACGAATTTAAAACCAAATATTTTAGCGCAGTACTTGCTTCAGCTTTGTGCAGACTTTAGTCACTTTTATCATCATAATCGAGTTATCGGTGTGGAGTCTCAGATTGAGAACCGAAGACTTCATCTTGTGGATTTAACCAGAAGGATACTAGAGGAAGGTCTAGGTTTACTTAATATTTCTGCACCAGATATGATGTAAATCCTTACTTTCCCTCTCAATAAGAAGACACTTTCGACCGAATAGTCTTATGTGAGATCAAGACGAAATTGGATCTTTATTAATTTTTCTTGGGCCTTAATTTTGGGGCTCGTGTGGAGCTATAGTCTTTTTAGCTCTCATTTTGCGGGTGCGCCAGACGCTACTTTCAAAGTAGAAAAGATGGAAGCAGACCTTGCAGAACTTCAAAAAGAAAAAGCAAAGCTTGCCTATCAGTTCGAAGATTTTAGACAGAACGCTGCTCTTCATTGGCCTGAAGCACGCAAAAAAGATTATCGCTGGCCTGCGAGTATCACAGTGGATCTTTCAACTTCGCTTTACGAAAAGGGTCGAAGATCATTTCAAGAAAAAAAATGGGATGAAGCTTTAACAATTTTTAATCAGCTTTTAACTGAATATCCCTATTCAAAATGGGTGACGGAAGCTCAGTATTATTTGTGTGAAGTTGAATTCCAAGTTCGTGATTTCAAAGCAACGGCTGACTGTGTTACCCAAATGGTCGAAATGTTCCCCGAGAGTGAGTTAACTGGATTTCAGCTGATGCGCTTAGGGCAAGTTCATGAAATCAATGGCCAGGTTGGAGAAGCGACTGAAGTTTATCAAATTGTTCAATCTCAATTTGAAGAACCCATCTTAAAACGTCAATCAATGGAATCTATTAAGCGCCTGGAAAAAAACTAATATGCGTATGATAATTTTGTTTTTTCTTGTGATGTCAGTTGATGTGCAAGTTAAAGCGGCGGGACAGTTATCTGGTGGTGCTCAGCATTTACATTCTGATGCGGGTCTTATAAGTGGTGATGATCTTCTGCTTTCTGGCGATCACTGGTTTAGAAATACCAAAAAATATTCGTTGCAAACTCCGTATGGTGAAATCAATTCTTCGCATGGTGATTTTTTTGTTCGCTATGAATATAAACGAGTAACCGTTGTCAATCATCTTGGCGAACTGAAAATAACTTTACGTGACGGAAATGTCATCCAAGTGCCGCCGGGCTTTGAAATTTGGTTTTCTGAAATTAACAAAGCAAAGAAAAATATGATGGGCTTTATTAAGCCAGTCGAGCTGCGGGAGCATGTCCCAGCCCTTGCAAAATTATGGAATCAAGACCCAAAAGTATTTAAAGCTGAGATGCTGAAGCTGCAGTCTCATTGGGGTGATCGGCAAACCAGCGCAGCAAATTATTACAAAGGTCTAGCTCAAAGAAAAATTGCGTCTGTTCAAAAAGAAGAAGGCCGCGTACAGAGCCTCAAGCAGCGTGAAATCAATCGCCGCGAAGCTAATCGAAAACTTATGTTCGAGAGAACTTTCGGTAGATAGTCTAAAGTCTTAAATTCAACAACTTTCATCAGTCCTTGAAGCATTTCGTGCTATTCTCAAAATGAGATAGAAATCAAGGAGTTGAGAATGGCAATCAGTCCAGCAGATAGAGCGAATCAAAGCGAACGCTTAAATCAAACGCGCGAAGAAGCTGACGAAAAAGAAGCAAAAGCCCTTAAAAGAAAAAACGAACAACTCAAGCGCGCAGAGCATAGGCATCAACAAGAAGTTTCAAAACTGACAAACGCATATCAAAATGAACTCGGTAATATTCGTGAAAAACAAAAAGCCACGATGAACGAGCGAGAGAAAGATCATCAACAAGATCTTTCTAAGGTCAGAAAAATTTATAGCGGCAATCTTCAAAATAAAATTGAATCGGGCGCACAGGATAAGAAGATTTTAAAAGATACGTATGAAGGCGAGATTGATAAGCAGAAATATGTTTCGAAATCTCAACGAGAAAATTTACTGCAGAAACAAGAAAGAGAATTAGCTAAGCGTGATGAATCACTTGCGGTCGTTACAATCGATGCGCGGGAAAAAATGAAAGAGGCCATGGATGATTCTTCTCGCCGCCTAAAAGAAGCGCATGAGAAAGAAGTAAACTTACTCAGAAATCATGCAGATAATGATCGCATGCAAAGTGAGCTTGATAAGGGTCAAATGCGTAAGGCCTACGAAGGTCAAAAGATGGCTACGGCAAGACAAGGCGAATCAAGAGATTTACTTTGGAAACAGAAATATGAAGATCTCAATGCCCAGGTAAATGAGATTCAGGAATCGGGGCAGACGGCTCAGGGCCAAATGTTAACCGAGGGGCTAAAGAATATTAAAACGAAATACGATCAACGGCTTAATAAAAAGGCAGAACAGCTAGACAAGAATAATGAGATGTTTCGCGAATCAGTTTCTGAGCGCGTAAATAGCCAGGTGCGTTCAAAAGACAGCAAGATCCAATTGTTAGGGGCAAAGCTCAACAATCATGTCATTAACGATAAGCGAATGCGTGAAATGGAGAGAACAAATCTTCAATCAGTCTACGAAGACAAGCTTCACGATGTTGAGAATCAAAGAGATCAAACAAAAGAAGTCATGCAAGAGCTGAATAAAAAACGGATTGATGGCATGAAAGAAAAAAACGACAGTGTGTTAAGACGCGCTAATCAAGATTATCGATCTCAAATGGATGTCGAGCGGACTCGCTTTAGAGAAAATCTGCAGACAACTGAGCAGCTCAAAGACAATGAAGTAAATCGAATCTCAAATCGGGCAGAAGGCCGCGTTGACAAATTGCAAAAACTTTCGGAACTCAATGCAAAGCGTTTGGGTGACTACTATGATGACAACATCGACATGGCACGAGAAGGTTTTGAAAGAAAAGTAATGGATCAGCGCGATAGAAACATGGAGCTTCAAGGGCAAAATAATCGCATGATGTCAGATCGTTTTCGCAAAATCGAGAACACTTATGCAAAAAAACTTGAAACTGCAGTGAATACGTACGAGCTTAAGTTACAAGAATTGAAAGATAACCACGACAAAGAAATTCGAAGACTTGAAGGTACATCTAAGTTAAGAATGGAAGACAAAGAAAAGGGCCATCGGACAGAGCGTGATTCGACAGAAATGAAATACGAAGCAAAATTAGCTATGATGGAAAAAGAACATCAAGAGCGTTTGCAAACGGTTCAAAGTCGACATCAAGAAGAGCTCCGCGATTTGGCTATGAAGATGAATCAATATAACAAAAAGGCTTAAAATAAATGTTAGCAGAGAGACGGGCAAAAATAGTAGCGACCATTGGACCTTCAACTCGGTCGCCAGAAGCTCTGGAAAAAGCCATTAAGGCTGGAATGAATGTAGCCCGGCTTAATTTCTCTCACGGATCCCATGAAGATCATTTAGCTGTACTCAAAACAGTTCGCCGACTCTCAAGAGAGCTTCAGGCTCCGGTGAGTATTCTCCAAGATCTACAAGGACCTAAAGTTCGTGTTGGTAAATTCAAAAATGGATCTATCGAGATTAAAGAAGATCAAATTGTCACGGTGACTATCGAAGATGTCTTAGGCGAAGGTAGTTTGATCCCAAGTGATTTTAAAGAAATCACATTGGTCGTAAAACCTGGCGACAGAGTTTTGCTTGATGATGGGTTGATGGAACTTGAAATCGTCAAGACGGGTCCAAAAGAACTTCAAGCCCGAGTCATCAACGGCGGAATTTTAAAAGACCGCAAGGGAATGAACCTTCCGGGGATTCCACTTCCAATTGAATGTCTGACAGAAAAAGATCGCAGAGATTTGATTTTCGGAATCGAAAATGAAGTTGATTATATTGCACTTAGTTTTGTTCGTAAAGGACAAGACATTCGAATTTTACGCGAAATTTTGGAATCGAAAAAATCTCAAGCGCGCATTATTGCAAAAATCGAAATGCAAGAAGCCCTCGATAATTTAGAGGAAATTATTCGCCTCAGCGACGCGGTTATGGTGGCGCGGGGTGATTTAGCTGTTGAAGTTGGAAGCTCAAAACTTCCGGGCTTTCAGAAGAAAATCATTAAGCTCGCAAATGAAATGCAAAAGCCCGTAATTACGGCCACACAGATGCTTGATTCGATGGTTGAAAACCCTCGTCCAACAAGAGCCGAGATCACAGACGTCGCGAATGCGGTTTTAGATGGGACTGATGCGCTTATGTTAAGTGCTGAAAGTGCCAGCGGAAAATATCCATTTCGCGCGATCAGACAAATGCACGAAATCATCACTGAAGTGGAAAAGGGTGATGAAAGATATTATAAAATTTCGATGGAGCATGAATTTTTAAGCATTCCATCGGCTATCGCTGCTAGTGCCTGTCTTTCGGCTTTAAAGCTCAGTGCCAAGGCGATCGTTTCGTTAACGACTTCAGGTAAGACTGCAAATATCATCACAAGTTACAGGCCTCAGGCGAAAGTCATCGCGGTGACTGATCGAATTGAAGTTTTGAACCGCTTGGAACTTATCTGGGGTATTCAAACCTTTATGATTCAACCTTACAGCAGTATGGAAGATATCTTAAGCCAAGTTGATAAGTCTCTTGTCAGTTATGGATTGGCTAGAACGGGTGACCGAATTATTTTAACTTTGGGTCAGCCGATTGAGAGTGGATCTAAAACGAATGCATTATTCGTCCATATCGTAGGCGGGGAAACTTCTCAGAAATTA
>JANPPO010000159.1:0-2341 GCA_031428555.1 Bdellovibrionales bacterium
ATTACGCTTTTCGTAATAATTGCGATAATGAGTAAAAAAATTCCACTTCCAAGAAGACCCTGGTTAGTGGCCCGCTTATTTTGGGCTTTAAAGTTATTCCAGTCGCTTCGCAATTGGCGCATGCTTAAAATTTATATGATGCCTTAAGCTTTCGCAACGAAGACCTAGACCTTTTGAGCCTGCATGAGCTTCTAGATGCGGTATTCCTGATGATATTAGGAACTGCATGACTTGGGTGGGTCTACGCAATGCGGAGATTTTTAAGATATCTAGTCAATAAAGCTTATTTAATATGTACGCCCCCTGGCTTTGAAAGCTTTGGTTTTGAAGCAGTTGATCTAGGCTCAGTGCTCAAATTAAAGCCACAAGACGCTACTTCAAATTTGAGATTTGATTTTCATTCAAACTTACGTAAGCTCTTTATATCGAGGAGAATATATGAAGTTTTCAAATTTAATTGCCGCTATGATATTCTGTTTGCCAGCATTTGCATCGGCCGCTTGGTATACCAGTACTTTTACAATGAAAGCTACGCACGTCGACTTAGTTCAATTAACCAAATCACCTGGCTTTACTATCAGCGGGAAAGCCGTATTTGAGTTCTTAAATGGGGCCGCAAGGGGTGGCCATTTAGTTTTAAATGGAAAAGCATACAACTGCAGAGCCTTTGGTTTTGCCGTGCTGGTAAGAGATGGCGAAGAACAATTTTACTGCAATTTGACGATTCCAATTGCGATTGGTATGATTGAAGAAAATGCAGAAAAATTATCTTCCTACCCGGAGGCAATAACAACTTTAAAAAATGCTTTTAAAAATTCCGACTATATTTCTATCATCGTGGGATTTAATACCAACGCGCAGGACGAAAAAATCTCTGATTACAAAATTGAACGTATTGATCCCGCTACACGAACTAAAAAGATTGATTTGACCTGGCATGGTTCCGGCGTAACTGAGTTTTAATTTTTTGTAAGCTTAAGCTGGAATCGTTGAAGTAGTGCGCGAATTGCAAACCCTAAAATTTTGCGGACCATAACACCTCTTTTGCGGCTAAGAGAAATCAAATTTATTGAGTCATCACGACATGCCCCCCTAGAAAACCCTCGCGAATTTGCCAACAGATTTTTTTAAAAGCCACTGACTTCATAATCGATGGCTATTTTATTTTCTAAAGCCACTGACCTCAGTTTCAGGAAAGAGGGCTATTTTGTACCTTCGGCGCCGATGGTAGTATGGCGTTATTTTTAAATTAAAAAGCATCTTTTAAAGTTTTAATTTGACAGAGGTTTTTCGCGATTTTCCGAATGATAAACTCTGCTTCAGACATATCTACAACTCACGATTATTCATCTTGGCCTGACCCATACAGATGCGCTTTCGCTCGAGCTGAGGCCGCACTCATGGGATTAAAAAATACCTCTTAAAAACTCAGTCTGAAGCTAAAATTCACTCTCAAAGACCCGTGATAGGGTGCTTTCAAAGGGAGTTTCTTTATGAAAAGAGATCTGCGTATTTTTGAAATTCAGGAAAATGTACAACAGCTTTCAGATATGGTATTGATTGATCAGACGGATTTTATTACCAGTCACGAGCGTGGAGTTACGATTTTGGCCTTACGTCATTTGCGTGAAATTGAAGTGCGCAGGCTCTTTGTTGATATGGGATATTCTTCTATGTAAGAATGTTGCCTGAAGCGATTTAAGTATTCCGAAGGGCAGACACAGCGAAGGCTTTCTTCGGCAAGACTTATGACCGAGCTTCCAGAAATTGAACAACAGATTCAATCAGGGGATTTGAACGTCACGAATCTTTCTAAAATCTAAAGCTTCGTTAAGGCCGAGAAAGCCGTCAATCAGGCCTTAAGCAAAGAAGATAAATTAAAACTGATCGCACAATGTGAAAACAAACCCACGCGCCAAGTAGAAAAGGAGCTTATGGAACGCTCCCACCAACCAGCTCTTTTGGCTGAAAAGTTTTATAAGACATCTCAGGTTCATTCTAGTAATTCGGCAGAGAGCTCCAGTCCAGAAGAGTTCATCCAACAATATATTAAATTCGAGGCACTTCTTGATCCTGCTCAGCAAGATTTAGTTCAAGAATTTAAAAACCTGTACGCTCATGAACTTCAAGATAGTGCCAATATTTCGATTCTTGGTTTTCTCTTAAGCAAAGCGGTTCAACATAAAAAGAAGAAGTTAGGACTGGTGCCTAAATCGAACGTTAACGCGCCACTGCCGCCTTCGACAAAGGTTGAAGTACTCCCAAAAAAACCCCTCAGAAAAACAATCAAGACTTCAACGCAGAAGTTGGTCTGGCAAAGAGCACAAGGGTGTTGTGAGCA
>JANPPO010000160.1:0-2509 GCA_031428555.1 Bdellovibrionales bacterium
CAAAAAGAGATCGATCTAGATCGCGACGTAAATGCGAAACTGGAAGAATTGGAACGCACAAATGGTGGGCAATTCGAAAGATACAAAATGTATCCTCTTTTAAGAAAGCAAATGGCTAAAGAAAGAAAATTAATTCTATGATTTTATCGGAAGATCGACAGACACACTGGGCTCATTTACTGACTGATGGCATCTGGAACGATGATTTAGTGGATTACTCTGATGAAGACCAAGCGCTTCGAATTGCAAAAATCGCAATCGTAGCTTTTGTAAAAGAACACGAAGACATCGATCAACGTGCAAAAGCTAAAGTTGCAAGTCTTAAGCGCGGAGTCACTGAAGGAACACCTGAATGGGATATCATGTATAAAAAATATTACGAAGAAGAACGGGGCAAACGTGGCCAAGGCTAAATCAAAACAAAAAACGAAACCTGCAGTCAAAGCGAAGGTAAAAAAACCTCTAGCAAAAGTTGCTAAAAAAGTTCTGGGTAAATTGAAAGCAAAAATTAAGACAAAGGTTTCTGCAAAGCCGGTAGCTAAAGCTAAGGCGAAGTCTAAGCCAGCCGCTAAAGCAAAGGTGGCTACGAAAACTCAAGCTGCCTCTAAAACTCCAGCGACAAAATATAAAGCGCCGCAAGCTGCGACATCCGTCACAATGAGACCTTCAGCAAAAATGAAGCTTATTGATGTATCAGAATTTGTAACTCCGCTAGATGACAGAATGATTATTCAGGCAAATGAAGAAGAAAAAGTAACTGCTGGCGGATTGATTATTCCTGATACTGTGACAAGTGTTTCAGGAAATAGAAAGGGTGTTGTTTTGTCAGTTGGCCGTGGTCACCGTGATCCAAAAGGTCGCGTTCGTCCAATGGATGTAAAAGCTGGAGACAAAATTGTCTTTTCAACTTATGCTGGCTCGAAATTAGATTATCAAGGAAATGAACTTATCATTTTGCGCGAAACCGACGTAATGGGCGTCTTAGATTAAGGAAAAATTATGAAAAAAATATTAGTTCTTTTATTGGCAACCGTTACGCTTCAAGCAGCAAGTATTGATTGGTCGGGAACTTATCGCTTTGAGTACTTTGATTTCACGAAGACTTCTTTGGATAGCGATCCGGCTGCACTGAACAGCGGAAGCAAAAGTTATGGCCTTCATTTTTTAACTTTGCGACCACGCATTTTAGCAAGTGACGGTATCAGTATATATAGCCGCTTTGATTTATTAACAAACCAAGATCCTTACTACGCGAATTCTCAGATTGGTCAGCAGTGGGGTGGTTCTGGTTATACTGGCGCCGCTGGTACAAATGGTGGTGTGAACAATACGACTCGTAATAACCAGGTAAATACAGACCTTACTGTCAGAGAATTATTTTTAAAGGTCGAAGAAGAAAATGGCGCTCTTATTATTGGCCGCGCACCTTATCATTTTGGTTTGGGTATTTCTCATAATGCTGGCAACAGTCTTTTTGATCACTGGTACGACACAAAAGATATGTTGGCTTACAAGTTTTATGTTGGAAATGTTAGCTTCACGCCGATGTTAGCTCGTTCATATGATCAGAGCCCACAAAATGGGCAGATGAACCAAGAACAAATGCTTGAGATCATGTACAACAATAAAGACGCGGGTGCGACATTAGGGATATTATTCGAAAGAAGAAATGCAGATGCTGGAGCAGTTGGCGATCCTATTAATACCGCGTGGCGGGACCAGCTTTGCGGAACTTCAACTGGTTGTACATTTAGTGGACCAATGAAAGATGAACGAACAAGCTTCTTGCTTGGCCGACAGTGGGAAACTTTCGGATTCCAACTGGAAGGAAACTTCCAAAAGACAAAGTCAGGGGTTTCACTCAGCGGAACTCAAGTTGAAATCGATGCTTACGGTTTAGCAGCAGAATTCAAATATAAAAAGCCTGAATCTAAATGGGGTTATGACCTCAGGATGGGTGTAGCGTCGGGTGATTCACCTGGCTCGACAAAATACGGAAACTATCAGTTCGATCGAAATTACGATGTTGCCATGTTGTTATTCAACCAACGTTTGGGACAAAGAGATTTTCTTAAAACAAATATAATTAAAGATACAGCCCGAACAAACGCGACATCTTTTGATGATGAAGCAATCAGCAATGCTGGTTACTTAAGCGTAAAATTAAATCACGATTGGAAAGAGCGTTGGAAATTTGGTTATACTTTAACGTATGCCCAATTAATGGCCAAACTTAATTCTCCTAGTGACATGAAGAAAGACCTCGGACTAGAGTTAGATGCAGAGCTAGTTTATTTTCCACGTGAAAAAGTTCAGTGGATAAATCAGATTGGTGTTCTCATGCCAGGAGCAGCATTTAAGAATGGTTCTGGCGCGGGCGGCGATTTTGGGACAGCCACCGCATTTGGATTTGCATCAAAAGCAGCCATCAGCTTTTGATAACAACAGCACGAAGACAGCTTAGGATTTGCAGCTAAGGAAGGCTTCTAGATATACGTCAGGGATGGTG
>JANPPO010000161.1:0-2472 GCA_031428555.1 Bdellovibrionales bacterium
ATGTCAGCCTCGTCATATGATTTTGATTTATAGTCTTTCACGAGTTCTTCAAAATTATAATAGCCAGACTCAGTTACTGAGTAATAAGACTCTGCAGGTCTATTTCCACAAGCTTGAAGTCTGTCGCGTAATTCGAACTCATGACGTCCCGTCGAAATTTTTGCAACACGGATCAATTGACCACGCTGATAAATTCGAACCGTTTGAGCTCCTGGAATTCCTGACATGATAGGTTTTTTCTTAGCGTCTCTTTCTAGACTTCCAAATTTACGAACCTGAAGAGCAAGATGACCATGCTGTGCATTGAATGTTTGCGCAGGCATCACAGAATTTTCATTTCCCAACATAATACCTAATTGAGAAAGAACCGGCATATTCATCGGAATTGTTGCAGGTAAAACTTCGTTTTGCTTGTATGAATTTGAGTTATTGACCACAACTACGTATTCATATGCTCTGATCCAAGGTTTCATTTGCAGATCAGACTCTTTAAATGGAACAACTTTTCTGTTCATTCCAACTGGTAATTGAGTTGTGATTCTCTCGTAATTTGTGATCGCAGAATCAACTGGGTTGTTGTAATCCCAAGTGCAATCGCGAAAAAGCGTATTCACAAACTTGCGGCCTGGCTTTCCAAAAATATTGGCTTCAGCTGCAGAAGTACCGATCATGAGGATCGCGAAAGCCATAAGTGGCATGTATTTCATTTTCATAAGGCATTATCTCCCAATAGACGTTCAACTTTTTTAGTTCTTTAACCTTGCGCAGTGTAAGTGAATCCTCATTTAATTGAACCTGTCAGGATTTTGGACAGTCATTATTTCATTACTGGTGTCGATATTCTGATCAAACCTTAACAACCTTGGTAACTAATCTATGGTTTAAGTCATAACACGAAGCCGAATGGCCGATTTTTGGAGCCTCAGCTCATAAACTCAGCTAGTTAAGCCTTTCAACCTTATAGGAGATCTTTATGCTAAAAGTGATCGTAGCCCTTACATTAAGCCTTTTTACCTTGTCTGCATTTGCCGCAAATTTTGAGTTAGCTCAGGGAGATGTCTCTTCAATAGCAGAACAAATGAAAGCAAAAGTCGGCAAAGGAAAGCTTAATTTTTCTCCTGTTGGAAATATCAGCGCTGAAGAATTTCACCAATTGATGGATCCTTTTTTTCGCCTTATGAGCCGCAATATGGAGTGCATGGTTGAAACTTCCAAAGAACCTATGACATTTGATTGCCGAGTTAAAAATGGTAGTTACCTTTATACTTTCCAAGCTACTGGAGCTGTTCACTTAGACAACGGCCAAGTTATTGGCGTTAGTTTAGATGATTCGAAAGTGACTGTTTTCGTAAAAAAATAGGACTTCTTTTCTTTCTTACTATGGTTAGTAAACTAAAGCCCGGGTTTCTCGGGCTTTGTTTTTTCGAGGGATCATGCTTTACCACTTTGAATTTGATTTCTCCGATATTGATCGCGGCGTTTACGAAAAGTTAGACTTCCGCTTGGTTCAGCATCAATCGGAAACAGGCCCTTATCTATTAAGTCGGGCTTTGGCGTTTGCACTCTCATATGAAGAGGGTCTCGAATTTAGTCCCATGGGTTTAAGCGATCCTGATGCGCCTGCACTACTCTCAAAAGATGCAATGGGTTCTACAGATCTTTGGATTGAAATTGGAAATCCTTCAGCCAAGCGACTTCACAAAGCTAGCAAAGTTGCAAAGCGTGTCGTCATTTATACCTATAAGAGTCCCGAAGTTTTGGTGAAAGATATTATAGATAACAAAGTTCATCGCGCCGAAAATTTGCAAATTTTCGCCTTTGATCCCAAAGCTTTGCAAGTGTTGGAAAAACAATTACAGAAAAATAATCGCTGGTCAGTGCTTCATCAGCAGGGACAAATCGATATTAACACTGGTACTCTAGATCACACAATTTTCGTAAAAGAATTTAAAGCGGTTTAAAATAAAAAACGCGAAGTTTTGAGGCTTCGCGTTCTTTTAAGACTTTTAAAAAGTTCGACTCGTATCCTATTCGTCGTCTTTTTCGTCGTCTTTTTCTTGTTTCAATTCGCCCGGAGCAGCTGCTTGAGCTTTCTTAACTGCATCTGGGTGAGCTTTAATATAATCTTTTACTTTCGTCGCGTCTGGAGTGAGCAAAGTAAACATCTGCTTTCCTTCCATCTTTGGCTGAGTTTCAACCATAGAAAGATCGCTAACGAATTCAATCGCTTTTCTCATCAGGGCGATACCAAATTCTTGGTGAGCCATTTCTCGGCCTGAAAAACGCATGTTGATTTTGACCTTATCACCTTCAAGCAAGAATCGTCTTGCATGACGCATTTTAGTTTCAAAGTCATGTTGATCAGTGCGAGGACGCATTTGAATTTCTTTAATAACAACTATGATCTGTTTTTTTCTGGCTGCGGCTTCTTGTTTCTTTTTTTCGTATTTGTACTTGCCGAAGTCCATAATT
>JANPPO010000162.1:0-12683 GCA_031428555.1 Bdellovibrionales bacterium
TAGATAAAGAAAATTTCACGCTGAGTAATGTTTGTTCGTAAAAGAGAATAAAATTGCGTACTGAGACCTAAAAAACTAATGCAGTAAAAAGTCAGCGCGGCCCGTTCTGATAGAAAATTTGTGTCTATCAGTTGCGAAACAACTGCCAAAAAAAGAACGAATAGAAAAACAAATGACTTAACAAACGTTGCAATCGCAGCTGTCATTTCGGCAGTGGTCGCAAATGGACCACCCAAAATGCGACTGAACTGAAAGCTAGATTTACTAGCCTCCAATTGCATCACCCATACTGAAGATCGGTAAGTACATCGCAACAACAAGGACTGCGATAATCACGCCTAAGAAAATCATCAAAAGTGGTTCGATCATGGCTGTTAAAGCTTTAACAGCCGCTTCAACTTCTTCTTCATAGAAATCGGCAATTTTACCTAACATTTGATCGACCGAACCCGATTGTTCACCGATTCCAACCATTTGAGTTACCATATCCGGAATAAGTTTTTCTTTACTAAGAGGTGCTGCAAAGGGCCGACCTTGTAAAACCTGCTCTTTAGTTCGCATCAAAGCTTCTTCAATCGAGTAATTCCCTGAAGTACGAGCCGCGATCTCAATAGATTCAATAAGTCCCACACCCGACGATAGCAACGTCGAAAGTGTACGAGTCATACGAGCAATTGATGCTCTTAAAACTAGATCGCCAAATAGAGGTGAGCGAATTAGGAATCCGTCAAATGCCCTTTTTCCCTCATCAGTTCTTACGTACTGAATAAAGAAATAGGGCCCAGCGACCATTACACCGATATACACATACCATTTCGACTTGATATTTTCACTTAGGTTAATAACCCACTGAGTAAGTGCAGGTAATTCTTTTCCGCCTTGCGTAAACACTTCTTGCAGTTTCGGAATTACGAACAATAAAATTCCGGCGATAACCAGAAACGAGAATAAAATAATAATAATTGGCAATACAAGCGCGCCTTTAACTTGAGCTTTGATCTTCTGACTTTTTTCTAAGTAAGTCGAAAGACGAAGTAAGATCTGATCTAGGATACCGGCTTCTTCCCCTGCTTCAACCAGATTACAATAAAGTCGATCAAAGATTTTGGGATGCTGAGCTAGCGAAGTCGAAAACTTTTTTCCGGTCTCAAGATCGGCTTTCACTGATAATAATGCAGTTTTGAGAGTTCCTACTTTACTACCATCAATTAAAATTTTGAGTCCATCAACAACCGGAATACCTGCATTAATGAGAGTTGCTAATTGACGAGTTAAAACCTGAAGTTCTTTTGGAGTCACTTTAGGTGTAAAAAAACTAGTGGCAGCATTCAGCGCTGCGGCCTTTTGTTGTGCATTCGCCTGAACAAGTCTGACCGGTTCTAACTTCATTGCACGTAATCTAACCCGGGCATCCTGTTCGTTGTACGCATCTAACACTCCGCTTTTGACGGCGCCAGAAATGTGTCTTGCCTGGTAGAAGTACTTACTCATCCTTAAGTATCACGGACTGAAGAATTAAGAACTTCTTCAATCGTCGTGACTCCCTTTTTTAGTTTATTCAAAGCACTTCTTCTTAAAGTCTTCATGCCCTCTTGACGAGCTAAGATCCTAAGCTGTTCAGCGTTTCCGCCGCCTAAGATAACTTCTTTAATTTTATTCGACATCGTCATCAATTCGTAGATGGCGATACGACCTTTGATTCCAGTATTATTACAATTCGCGCAGCCCTGGCCTTTGAAAATTTGGTAATCTCTTATTTCTTCTTTTGCGACGCCAAGATTGATTAATGTTTGCTCTGGTACATCGATCGGAGTTTTACAACTTTCGCAAATCTTTCCTACAAGTCGTTGAGCCACAATCAAATTAATGACTGAAGTAATAATATATCCGGCGACTCCCATTTCAAGTAATCGCGTGATCGTTGAAGGCGCGTCGTTTGTATGCAAAGTACTTACGACTAAGTGACCCGTTGATGCAGCTTTAAATGAAATTTCCGCAGTTTCGAGGTCACGAATTTCTCCGACCATGATGATGTCGGGATCTTGACGAAGAAAGGCTCTTAAAGTTGAGGCAAAAGTTAATCCAATATCCGAATTCATCTGAACTTGATTGATTCCCTCTAAGTTAAATTCGGCTGGATCTTCCGCAGTGCTAATATTGACGTCACCACGATTAAGTTCAGCTAAAGCAGAGTAAATTGTGGTGGTTTTTCCAGATCCGGTTGGACCTGTAATCAAAACCATTCCTTGCGGAAGATTGATCGTATTTTTAAACAACGTGAGCTCGTCTTGTTCGAATCCAAGTTTTGTCATATCAAGTTGCAAGTTTGATTTATCAAGTAAACGCAGAACAATCTTTTCGCCCCAAAGAGTTGGTAAAGAGCTGACACGAAAATCCATCTCTTTACCTTTAGATGTCTTAACTTTTAAGCGACCATCTTGTGGCAATCGCTTTTCAGCGATGTCCATCTTCGACATAATTTTAATACGCGCAGAAAGAGCCGGCGCCATTGAAGGCGGAGGTGCCGATGCCTGAACTAAGTTTCCGTCAATACGAAATCTTACGCGGTATTTTTTTTCATAAGGCTCGAAGTGAATATCGGCCACTTTTTTCTTAATTGCTTCAGTCAAAACGGCATTCACGAATTTGACAACGCTGTTTCCTTCGCCCTCTTGATCGATGACTTCAGTGGCATTCGCCATCATGTTAACATCATCACCTTCAGCAAGTGCGTCACTTTCGATATTGGATAAAGCTTCTTTATTTAACTTTCCACCGTAATAGCGTTCGATACTTCCTAAGATGGCTGATTCAGTTGCAAGAACTGGCTGGATTTTTAATCGAGTTAAGAACCGAAGATCTTCTTTAATGATCGCATTTGTTGGATCAGCAAAAGCGACAACAAGTGTTTGTCCCGCTTTTTGAATTGGCATGAGAAGATTTTTTTCGCAGAATTCTTTTCCAACTAAAGTTGTGACAGTTCCATCGATTTCAAAAGTTGTTAGATCAACACCTGGAAGTCCAAAGGCTTTTTCAAGTGCTTGCAGAATTTGTTTATCTTTAATCGCACCGATGTTGATCAAAACTTGAAGTATTCTTGTCCCGTTTTTTTTATGATCCTCTAATGCGGTAGCGAGGTGATCTTGACTAATGAGACCTTGTTTTATCAGAATATCGGCGAGTTTTAATGACATATAGAAATTTTAGCCTAACCGGCCAAATTCTGTCATGGAGACCTCTTAGCAATTGGGTACGAAAGTCTAGCGAAAGTTCAATGAAAGTTCACTACCAAGCCAATAACGACTACCCACGAGTCAACAACTACAGTCTTTCGAAGAGTTTGTTTTCACTTTCCCTCGAAATCACGAGGGATGGCTTCAGCTTTTGAGCCAATTCTAACCACCAGGCCAGTAAAACTTCGTCCGGCTTGATACAAGTCAACTGAGCTTTAAGCGCCTCTTCTTGCAAAATTTGGTGCGGGCCCTGGCCATTCAGGTCCACAACAACCCCGCCCGAAACCATGAAATTAAAATAAGCAAGATCGTGTAAGTACTCTTTGTTTTTATGGAGGTTGAAAGAATTCAAAAGTAAATTTGTATCCTGGGGCTGCAACGTAAGATCAGAAGTTAGAACAGTTTCAAATTGAATCCCAACAAGTCTTCTATTCAAAAATTTCTTTTCATCTTCAAGCCACTTGATACTATTTGAAACAATACAAATTCTTGAAAAACCCAATTCAGTCGCAGCCATGACGAGTGGTCGGATATCAGAACCTTCGCCCACAACATATGCAGCTTGTTTGAGATCAAGAGTTTTAACTTTTCGGCGCAAGGCCCGCTTGATCGCATGAGTAAGCAGTAAATCCGGCCAAAGTTTTCCATTAATTTCAAATAAGCAATCCATGGCTTCTAAAAGCTGAACTCTTTCCGGCACCGAAGGAAATAAAAACAGCAGCTGAGGGCTCTGATTAATTTCAAACTTATGAATCTGAAATTTTTTAAGATCATCAAGTTCACGCAAATCGTCAGGACCGGCTTTTGTCAGTTCGACCTGCCAATTCAATTCATCTTTTATAAGACCTATGATTTTTTCAGAATTATCGTCGCACCAGTTTTTGATTGAAATCATAATTTAAAATAATCTTTCGCTGTGCTGACATCTGTCGCGATTTGTTTTTTTAATTCATCAAGGCTTCCGAATTTTTTTTCTTCTCTGACAAATGAAATAAAATCGACGCCAATTCTTTCACCATAAAGAGTTTGGTCGAGTCCTGCTAGGACGTGTGATTCGATTACAACAGCGGACTGAGAATGAATCGTTGGTCTAATTCCAACATTCGTAATCGCTGGCCATTTATTTTTTCCATGAGTCACCCACGTTAAATAAACCCCGCGCCGAAGAAGAGTTGCTTTTTCATCCACAACATTCAAAGTTGGAAAGCCCAAAAGCCTTCCTTTCTGTTCACCTTTTTCCACCACGCCTTCGATTAAAAAATGGCGACCTAAATATTTTTCAGCTGAGACTAGATCTCCATGAACAAGACAGTCCCGGATCAAGGTTGTCGAAACTCGAACGCCGACAATCTCAACTGGCGGAATCAAAAATAATTCGACTGAATTTTCAGCGCACCAAAGTTTCAAACGCTCGACGTCGCCTACCCGCTTTTTACCGAATCTAAAATCCTCGCCGACGACCAAAGTTTTAAGAGGCAAAGACTTTTGCCAATACTCGCTTAGAAAATCTTCGGCTGAGGTTTCGGCAAATTTTTGTGTAAAATTTTCCTCGATGAGGTAGTCGATCTTCCAGTCTTTTTCGAGCTGCTTTTTCCAAGCTTCACGGTCTTGGAGGTAGACATGCTCAAACTGTGGATTGAAGTATCTTCTGGGGTGAGGACTAAAAGTATACACGCAGGTCTTCCCACCGTACTTCGTTTGGTTCGCAACGGCCTGATCCAAAAGCCTACGGTGCCCTAAATGCACGCCATCAAAATTTCCCACGGTCATATGAATGAAAGTTTTTTCATTTTTAAAGCTTTTGCCGAGCTCATTTTGAGAGGTCTTAACCTCTTGGTCGGAAAAGTGGATTGCGCTGGAAAAGGACTTCATACGCAAGAGTATAGCTGGATGCTTGATGTTGTTGTAATTTTTGAGGATTTTGCTATGGTGCGTAAACCTATGTCGCAATCAAATCCGCAATCCCTAGGGCGCATAAATTCAAAGACTCTCCTGAGGCTTTTTATTCGCAAGCAAGGGCTGATTTTACGTATCCTTGTCTGCTGGGCCATTGCGGCTTTTGTGATGTACACCGATGAACGAACCAACTTCGATACCCGTTTCAAAATCCGGGGTGATCAAATAGCCTCTTCAAACATCGTTTTGCTTTGGCTGAGACCTGCTGACATCAATCGCTATTACGACGTTAGAACTCAAACTCTGATTAACTTAAACGAGCTTAATGAATTTTCTGATGGCTTCTTCTGGGATCAAAGGCTTTGGCATCAAATTCTAAAAACGATTTTAGAGCAAAAACCCAGATCCATTGGTGTTTCGGTTTATTTTGGCGACTCAGTCGGTAATGTCGAGATGAGTAAAAAAGAGACAGAAGTCTTTTTCGACAAACGAGTTTTCTGGGCTACTCAAGTGAATAGCTTTGATCAAATGATTACCCCCAAACTCGCAACTGCTGATTTAGCAAACGTGGGTCAATATGAAGTTTACCGGGACGAAGATGGTCTTGTTCGAAAAGTCGTTTCTTCTTGGGCCGAGACTCTGCACTTAAGTGAAAAAGTGACGGACCTTAAGCTTCCAAAAAATTCGCCATCCCAACTGATCAATTTCAGAGGTCGCAGTCGCGTGTTTACTTCGGTCACTGCTGAAGAAGTCTTAAGCCGTGAAGTGGGGCCAAAGTTTTTTACAGATAAAATCGTGATCATCGGTGTTGAATCGGGATCAAGCGTTCGCTTCTTAACTCCGGTTGGTTTATTAACCAGAACAGAAGTGATTGCCCACATCGTTGATAACTTAGTCGAGAATCGTTGGATCAGAAAATATAATCCAAGCCTCTATGCGCTTTATGCGCTGATATTAGTCCTGCTTGCAACATTTGTTGTGACTCAATATCCGCAAAGTGTGGCTTTTGCTTTCCTTTTTTGGATTGGTCTTTTGTGTTTAGCGATTTCGGCTTGGTCATTTGATAGTCTCAATATTTGGGTTCCAGGGATTAGTTCGGTCATTCTTATTTTAATTGTTTGGGTTGTTTTCGTCGGCTATCAGGCAACAAAAGTCGAGAGACGAAACTACATGCTTGAACAGGAACAAAAATATCTTCAAGAGCTGGAACAACTTAAATCAAACTTCGTAAGCCTTATCAGTCATGATCTGAAAACCCCCTTAGCGAAAATTCAAGGTGTGGTCGATCGATTAAAGAAGAACTCAACGGCGGTTGATTCTTCTCAAGAGGATTTTTTGGCGTTAGAAGATTATACGGGCGAACTGAATCGGTATATTCAATCTATCTTAAAAGTCATGCGAGTCGAATCCCGGGATTTTCAAATTAATAAAACTTCTGCTGACATAAATGAAATGATAGAAGAAGTAGTCAAATCTTTGCTGCCACTTGCCTTAGTTAAAAAAATCAAACTTGATCTAAAATTAGAACCACTTTTCCTAGTTGATCTTGATGCAACGCTTATCCGGGAAGTTATTCATAACCTCATCGAAAATGCGATCAAGTACTCGCCGGAAGATAAAGAAATCTATATCCGCTCATTCGAGACCCCAGACAACCAAGTGGGATTCCAAGTGCAGGATCAGGGTGAAGGCATTCCTCCGGAAGAAGTCTCTTCGGTTTGGGGAAAATTTGTAAGAGGTCAAAGTCAGTCTCACAAAAGTAAGGGAACGGGCCTTGGACTTTATCTAGTGAAATATTTCGTAGAGCTTCACGATGGCCGTGTGACCTTGCAAAGCACGGTGGGACAAGGTACTACAGTGGGATTCTTTCTCCCGCTGCAAACAGATACAGAAATAGATACAGAAAAAAATACAGATGCTGAGGTAAGCGCATGACACAAGTAAATCAATCGGCCAATCAAACGGCAGGCCAGGCTACGCAACTACGTGCACTTATTGTTGATGACGAAGCTGAACTTCGCAAAAGTGTTGCAAACGTTTTGCAGAACTTAATCCCTGGTGTAAAATTCGAGATCAGCGAAGCCCAAACCGGCCTTGAAGCGATTAAAAAGGTTGAAGCCGAAGACTACGATTTAGTACTCATGGACGTCCGCATGCCTGAGATGGATGGCTTACAGGCATTAGCTCGAATCAAAGAACAAGATCCAAGAACTTTTGTTGTGATCATGACAGCGCATTCAAATCTGAATGATGCAATCACTGCGATCAAAGACGGCGCTTATGATTATTTAGAAAAACCTGTTAAGGCCGAAAAATTAGTCGACCTTGTTAAAAAGTCTCTGGAAGCTCGTGAAATGGTTTCATCACTTGCGCTATCTAATCCGGTTTTTGACGATGACGTCGAAACTGAATTTGTTGGTAACACTCAAAAAATGAAAGATGTGTTTCAACTGATCTACAAGCTTTGCAAAGTCGATACGACAGTTATGATCCGCGGTGATAACGGTACGGGAAAAGAACTTGTGGCCCGCGCGATTCACTTTAACTCACCTCGAAAGAATGGTGCGTTTATCGCAATCAACTGCGGCGCCATTCCAGAAAATTTAATCGAGAGCGAACTCTTTGGTCACGAAAAAGGGGCCTTCACAGGAGCAATTGAAAGAAAAATTGGAAAGTTCCAAGCTTCTAACACGGGAACACTTTTCCTTGATGAGATCGCGGAATTAAAACCTGAAATGCAAGTGAAGCTCTTACGCGTTCTTCAAACGAAGAAATTTACTCCAATCGGTAGTAACCGCGAAATGAAAGTTGATACTCGGATTATTGCAGCCACGAACCAGAATTTAGAAAAAATGATGGAAGATGGAACTTTCAGAGAAGATTTATTTTATCGCTTAAACGTGATGCCGATCTTCTTACCACCATTACGTGACCGCCTTGATGATATCGAACCTTTAGCGCAGTATTTTATTAAGAAGTTTTCAAAATCTCATGCACGGACGATTACGGGCCTAAGCCAGGAAGCAATTCAAGCTTTCAAGAAATACAACTGGCCAGGTAACATCCGCGAATTAGAAAACGTCATCGAGCGGGCTTTTATATTAGAAGCTAACACCATCATAAGCCTTGCAAGCCTTCCGCCGGAAATCGTGAATCATAAGCACGATAATTCAACTAGCATGGAATATTCGGGGCCAATGGATTACGATGCGTTCAAAGAAGAGATGGAAAAAGAATTTATCGTTAATGCTTTAAGAGCAAACCGCGGAAGAATTAACCAGACCGTAGCGCAAGCAAACATCCCAAAAAATACTTTGCTTCGTAAAATCAGAAAATACGGAATTAACGTAAAAGAACTCAGCGGAGATAACTAAACATTTCCGCTTTTTAAAAGCGGAAATTTTACCGCCGCTTTTTAAAAGCGGAAACTTAAGTGCCGCTTTGTTGAAGTAAACCTTCAACAACTCTTAAAACACTTCCAGATCCAAGTTTTTTCATGCAGTTGTGATGACCCAGCGGACACGCCCTGTGTCCATGCGGGCCGCATGGCCTGCATTCAAGGCCTTCAAATTCTGCGACTGCAGAATTAAACGCCCACGGTCGATAACCAAACCTTAGAACTGTGGGGCCATAGATCGCTACCACAGGCACATTCACTAAAGCTGCCATATGACTTGAAGAGGAATCATTGCCAACGACAAGCCTGGCTTTTGACATCAAGGCCAAACTTTCAATCAAAGAAGTTTTACCACACAAGTTTATCGCTTCAGGAATTTGGGACGCAATAGCTTCCCCTAGTTCTTTTTCTTGCGCGCCGCCCATAACTACAATTTTAAATCCTTTTTTCTGAAGCTCTTGGCCTAATTCAATGTAACCTTCTTTAGTCCACATTTTTGTGGCCCAGACACTTCCAGGAAAAAGTGCGATCCAGTTTTTAGCTTCTAAACCAAAGGTTGCAAGCAGAGTGTTTGCAACCCCTTGCTCTTTCCAACCATGATGCGGATTAAGCCACTCTGGTGGTGACAAAAGTTTTCCACTACCATGTTTGATAATGTATTCCGTGGCCGCCGGAAGTTGCGAAAAAAGTTCTTTTAATCTTTCAGAATGATTTTTGAGTAATGAAAGTAATCGGATGCTTTCAGGATATTCTTCGGGCCATTTGATTCTTTCATCAAAAACAAAATGGTTCCATGGCTTTGAAAAAGTCACCTTTTTTTGCGCTTTTATTTGCGCACAAAACAATGTCGTTCGAAATGAAGTGTGGGCGGACAATAAAAGATTGATATCAAAGTTTTTGAGATCTGTTAAAACTTCGCGGTAGGTTTCGGCATCGCCTTTTTTAATTTCCCAGAAGTGATCGATAATGCCTAAGGTTTTTAGCGTTGAGCCTAAACCTTTACGGCAGATCAGCCCCAAGGACATTTGGGGATGGATATTCCTGACCCAATTCAAAAGCGGAATCGCCAAGAGCAGATCCCCTAAGAAGGCTGTCTGGATGACCAAGTTCATGGATGGATTTTTGGACCGCGTGGATGATTTCATCTAAGTTGACTAAATCGTAGCACATGACCGGTTTATGGCAAGATCTCTTCCAACAAGGCCCGCAGGGAGCTTTGGATAAGAGCTTTTCTCCCCGTCCGTAAAGTTCAATTTCGTGAGCGCAAGTCGGACCAAACCAAGCAATGACCTGCTTCTTTTGTGCAATCGCCATGTGCATACCTAAAGAGTCGCCCGTGATCACAATATCAGTTGCGGCAACGCTGACCAGGCCATCGCGAAGGCCTGCTGTCGTGGGACTTAAAATCACGTTCTGATATCCCATCGCAATTTCGATATTTCTTTCGGTATCTTCAGGGCCGCCTAAGAGGACTATGCTTAAGTTAGAATTTTTTTGTAGTTTTCGAATCAGCTCTCGGTGGTTTTCTACTGAGAGTTTTTTAGCTGTGATGACATTTGCACAACCGGTGTTGAGTCCCACAACCACCTTCTGGTTATTTGAACTCCATTGTTGGTGCCTAAGGTATCTTAAGTCCGTTTCGCTATTTTCGAGTGGCAAACTGTAATCATCTTTTCGATATTCTAATTCAAGTGCTTCGGTAATAAGTTGGATCTCAGTTTTTTTATTTAGTTTGAATTTAATTTCGTCACTTAAGCCAATTTGCCAAAGTTCTTCAGCTTTTAAATTATGAAAGTGGATGACTCCGGTTTCATCGGCAACAAATCCATACACTTCGCGAGCATTTGTTTTTTTCAAGATTCCCGTTGCTTCAATTGATTTATCAATTACGAAT
Source organism: Bdellovibrionales bacterium (assembly GCA_031428555.1). GTDB lineage: Bacteria > Bdellovibrionota > Bdellovibrionia > Bdellovibrionales > Bdellovibrionaceae. The sequence goes on from JANPPO010000162.1 coordinate 10,421, forward strand.
GCAACGTCAAAAGTCAAAACACTTAAGATGAGCAAATCTGTTTCACTCAAAGTTAATACCCGGTGGATATCTGGATGGTTTTTTAATAGCTGATTCGCAGGTTTTGCAGTGACCCAAGTGATTTGCGAATCAGGATATTTTCTTTGGATTGATTTAAGAAGTGCTGTTGATCTAACAACTGCACCCAGTGCACCTAAGTGAATCAGAAGAATTTGTTTTCCGCGTTTTTTAAATTGGGTGCAACTTGAATCACAAGTTATATTTTTGCCGCATGGCTTTGCGCCTGAAAAGTATGAACAATCCGTTCTTGGATTCATACTTACTAGCTTAACTTAGATTCTTAAATTAGGGAGCCTGGCCTGGTTGATAGTCGGTGATCTCGGAAACGATTGTGCCTATTTTAATTTTACTCTCGATACGAAGAGGAATTTTTCGATCGTCATCACTGAGCCAAATATAGATGGCGCCAACCGGCTTAAAATTACCTCGTAATATGATTTCAGGCTTAATCTTTATCGCTTTCATGGGACCAATGTCTGTCTCGAGAGTTTCGCGGCCCACGACTCGACCTTTGAAAATCAGATTTTCGTTTTCGTCAGCAACGCGGAATGAATAGTCTTTGCCGTCTTTCCATTGGAAAAGACGCATATAATAAATCACGCTGAACACATTTTGAGAATATGGCAAAATATCCCACTCTTGTTTTTTTTCTTCTTTGCCTTTTTTCTTTGAAACTTTTTTTTCTTCGTAGCGTGCTTTTAAAGTATGAAAATCAAAATACGAACGTCCTTCACGAAGCTGCGAAGATTCTTTTACGTGAAGTGTATAAAGTCTTGGAAGCCAGTGTTCGTAATCAACTAAAGTCACAACTTGATCGTCAACGCTGTAAATTGAATTAAACAAATTCGTTGTTTTTAAATTGATAACAAAGTTGTAAGCTTTTCGACCGTTCACTTGCACAAACGGGCGAGTTTCCAATTTTAAAATACCCGCCGTAAATCCGAATAAATTGTACCGCGCTTCGTGAGTGACTACTTCACCGACTTTAAAAGGATCCTTAATGGGACGCCTTTTAATAAAGCCTTCTTTGTCTTCAATGGATGGCTCTGGTGGGGCTAAGTCTACCACTTCAGGACCGCCTTTAGCTTTTTGACCTTTGACCGCTTTTGTTTTTCGCTTTGGCTCGGGCGCGAAAAAAGGCGGCGGGGCTTTTGATTTTTTATCGTTTGTTATTGGCTCTACCTTTTCATCTTCAACCACGACATCTTTATCGATATCAGACTTCAATTTGATATCATCTTCCTTATCATGTTTAAGAAATGAAGACTGGCAGGAGACTAGTGAAAGTAAAGCCATCACGAGAAACGAGCTTAAAAACACTTTAGATAGTTTGAGATAAGGCATTAGGTCCCCTTCCACTTCCAGCGTCGGTGTATCCACATCCACTGATCTGGATATCGTCGCACAATTTCTTCGATCTTATCCGTATAGCTTTGAGTTAACTCGTTAATAGTTTGCTCTCTTTCTTTATCCGCCAATTCGGGGCGATATTCAAATGGAGCTTCCGCCACAATATGGATCTTTCCGTCGTCGCTTAAGTAATTATAAACAGGAATTACGGGTCGTTCCGTCTTCATTTGGAAAAGTGCCAAGCCATAAGCCGTCCCAGCTGGACGACCGAAGAACTGAGTTTTAACCCCAAAGGGCCGCCCCATATGCTGATCTAAAACAAAGCCCACCATGCCGTTCGCTTTTAAAAATTTGAGTATCATAAATGGGGTTTTTTCCCCATGCGGCGGAATATGATAAACCCCTTGAGCACCCCGCACACTAAACCAAAGCGAATTCAAAAGTTTACTATTAAAAAACTTCGTGATGATCGAAACCTTATAACCAAGTCTTGATAAGCAATTGGCCATCAAATCACCTTGGTTCAAGTGAAGGCTTAAAATAAAGGCACCTTTGTTAGCAGCCTTCGCACGGTCCAAGTGTTCAAGACCTTCGAAGACGATATTTTCCTTCATCCATTTTTCGTTAATACTCAAGATTAGGAAAAATTCGAAGAAATTCTCTAATAAATTGTAAACACTTTTTTTACCCACAGCCTTTACTTTTTCTTGATCCCATTCCGGAAAAGCTTTCGAAATATTTTCGATTACAACTTTTCGGCGGAATCTTAAAATATCCCACCACAGAAATGCCAGTGGCTTGCCTAAAAATCTTAAAGCCGGCCGTGGAATTGGTCTTAAGATTCGACCTAAAA
>JANPPO010000163.1:0-2731 GCA_031428555.1 Bdellovibrionales bacterium
GTTCAAAACCTTCATCGCGAAGCACGGCAGACAACGCAATTAAGTTCTCTGCCCTATCATCAACTAACAACACAGGACCTGTTGTTAGACTAAGCACAAAATTTTCTCACTGTACCTAAGAGAGACTTTAATTGTATTGGCTTTTCGACAAAAGCACTTGGATGAATTGATTTTGCAGATTCTTTGTATGCGGAACACACGACAACTGGAATCTTTGAAAATGCTGGAGTATTTCGCTGAACATCTAAAAACTGCCAGCCATTAGTTCCTGGCATCATAAGATCTAAAAGGACAACACAAGGCTCAGGAACAATTTCACTTAACAGAGAAATTCCTTCTGCCCCGTTAGAAGCGGTAAACACATTATAGCCGTGCAATTCCAATACGTCTTGAATCATTTGGCGTATTGATTCTTCGTCTTCAATAACAAGAACATTTCTACAAACTTTATCCACTTACAGCCTGCTTTTTTGATTAGAAATACTCATTAAATTTTTTTAACTACCTTCCTAAATTTATTCCTACCAAAACAAGCATTCAACAAATTTTCTCGAACTTCGAGGATCTTTTGTCAAAAGTTGCCATCTCGCATCTCAGTTTGTGAAGAATTCTTTGCAAAGCCTTCTGGGAGCATGTCTTAGGTAGACGACTGCTTCATTATTTGCAAAAACCCTAGTCTTCCCACAGGAGTCAATCCATGGAATCCACACAAGCAACAGATATCAGAGTAGCTCAAGAAATCTTTGGTTATAAAGTGTTTCAAAAAGAAACCATTCTTTTTGAAACAACTGAAAAGGGCGATCGTCCACTCAGCCCTTATTCACAGCTCATGTCCTGCGCTTGGCTTGTCGCTGAAAAAATGCGGATCTCCCTAGTAGCAATTGAAAATTCGCAGTGGTTTGCTTTTACAGCATCTAATGATGGCTGGCCAAGTCCTGATGTTTTTTTAGAATACTTGCAACAAGGTGATTTCGAACTTTGCGGAGCAGCCGTTAGCATAAATCCTGCCGAAGCAATTTGTGCAGCTGCTTTAGTTGCAAGAGAAAAGCAAAAATCTAAGATCGAATTGAATTCAGTTCCACCAATTCCAGAAAACTCGGCTATTAATTAAAAAAGATCAGTTGTTCACAAGCGAAAATGCATTCGCCAGTTTCTGAGCGGCTTGCTTAAGATGCTCATTGGAGATGACAGCACTAATTTTAATTTCAGAAGTTGTCACCAGTAAGACTGGAATATTTTCCTCTGCTAAAGTTTGGAAAAAAGCAGCGGCAACACCCGGGTGATTTCTCATACCTAATCCAACTACAGAAATTTTTGCCATATCGGCCATCGTTTCAACATGAACTGAAGTTGGTAAAGTGTCTTTCAAAACCTGCCGAGCCAACGGCACATCCTCTTTCGTCACTGAAAATGCTAAGCGCTGACCTTTTTCAGTCTGGCTTTGAGTAATAATGTCGACGATGACTCCACGCTCAGCTAATTTTTTAAAAAGCTGTGCTAAAAACATTGTGCCTTCTGGAGTTGGATGAAGTGTAAAAACAAAAGTATTCGCATCGTGAGTAACAGCCGTTACAAGTGGGTTTTCCATAATTTCTCCTTCAGGCACAATCCAGGTTCCTTCGCGCGACTCAAAAGTCGAGCGTAAGTGTATTCGAATTCCATATTTAGCAGCGATCTCTACACACCGAATATGAAGTACTTTGCTACCAAGGGCAGCCATCTCCATCATCTCTTCAAAAGATACTTTATATAACTCTTTAGCATTCGGAATAAGTCGAGGATCTCCAGTGCAAACGGCCGCAACATCGGTGTAGATTTCGCAGTCTCGAGCTCTGATCGCTGCAGCTAATGCTACGGCAGTCGTGTCAGACCCTCCCCGGCCAAGCGTTGTGATGTTATCATCTTCGTCTACGCCTTGAAATCCAGCGACGATCGGAACGAACCCGTTTTCGCAGTATTTCAAAAGCTTATCACCATCAATTTTTTGAATTCGAGCTTTAGAATAAATTTTGTCTGTTTGAATACCTAATTGATAAGCCAAAAGTGGCTGTGGTTTTAAACCTTTTTTTTGAAGTGCTATCGCTAAAAGCGCAACCGATACCTGTTCACCAGAGGCCACAAGCATATCATAAGCGGGGCCTCGGTAATCCGGATCTAACTTTTCTGCCATTGCCACTAATCGATTTGTTTCGCCAGACATCGCAGAGACAACAACGATTGGAGTCTCGCCTCTCTTTATATCGTCCACTAATCGGGACGCAACACTTTCGATCCGCTCTAAGGTACCGACAGAAGTTCCACCATATTTTTTTACGACTAAGTTCATTTGAGACTCACAGATTTTTGGATTAAACCAATGGGATTATCCACATTCCAATGCGTTTAAGCAAGAGTCTGTTCTCGTGGGTAAACGAAATATAGTTCTAGAGTAGTCTATTTCCTGTGTCCGCCTGCTGGGTTTGTTCTGCGATGAGACTGTTTTACAGGAATAAGGCGGTCTAAGTGATTTCGATTAACACCGTAAGATCTTGGCTTATCTTCCTGGATGCTTCGACGAGTTTTTCCGAAAAGGAGCATGACTGCGTAAACTAAAAGAAATGCAAAAATAAGTCCGCCGACTAAAAAACCAAACCCCATACCAAAAGTGACAAGAAATGATGACAAGTATCCTAATAAGTCAGACATGCGATCCTCCTACGTTGAAAAATTATTGTACAACAAATGGTATCAA
>JANPPO010000164.1:0-12471 GCA_031428555.1 Bdellovibrionales bacterium
TTTTTGAATCTGTTTGTAGTTCCAGCATGAGATCATAAAATCTTCGAAGTTTTCCAGTCGTTCCTGCATTGAAATGTTTCTGATCAATCGCGATTGGTAAAATTTCAAACAAAGTTTTTTGACTTTTATACGCAAGCTCTTCTAGCTGTTCGACAGTCGTTTTTCCAATCCCACGAGTTGGAACATTGATCACGCGCTTTAAAGCCATATCATCTGCAGGATTAAGACAAAGCTTCATGTAGCTGATTAGATCTTTGACTTCCATACGCTCGAAGAACCTGACGCCGCCAACGATTCGGTAAGGAACATTGTGAGTACGAAGTTGTTCTTCCAAGACCCGCGACTGGGCATTTGTTCTGTAGAAAATAGCGTAGTCAGCGTACTGGCCTTCACCTTGGCTCATCATGGTTTGAATTGTCTTTACAACAAACCGAGCTTCATCGTAATCACTGCGCTCTTCGATGACGCGAATTAAGTCGCCATCGCCGTTAGAAGTAAAAAGCGTTTTGTTCTTTCTTTGCGAATTGTTCTGAATCAAATGAGTCGCAGCCTCGACAATATTTTTTGTCGAGCGATAGTTTTCTTCTAGTTTAATAATCTTAGTTTCAGGAAAGTCTTTTTCGAAATCTAGGATATTTCGGATATCAGCACCGCGCCAGCTGTAAATCGACTGATCTTCGTCACCCACGACACAAAGATTGCGGTGGCCAGAGGCAAGCTTTTGCACAAGCAAATACTGGATATGATTTGTATCCTGATACTCGTCGACCATGATGAATTTAAATTTCTGCTGAAGCTGTTCTAAAACATCGGGATACATTTCGATCAAGTCATAAGTTTTTAAAAGGAGATCATCGAAATCCAGAGCATTATTTTTTTTCATCTCGACTTCGTACGCGGTATAAACTTCTAAACTCTTCGCATCCATCAAGTTCATGCCGGTGGTATTTCGAACTGCTTCAGGACTTTTTCCCATCATTTTCGCATTTGAAATTTTACTTTGAAAACCTTTTGCGGGATGAATCTTGTCGTTAATATTAAGAATGTTCATCACTTTTTTAATTTGCGAAAGCTGATCAGAAGGATCAAAAATTGAGAACTGCGGTTTATAATCTAAAAGTGTGATGTGGGCTCGTAATATGCGAACACAAAAACTATGAAATGTGCTGACCCACAATTGATGCCGAATAGAGGCGCCAATTTCAGAGAGGATATGGTAAATTCGGCTTTCCATTTCCTTTGCAGCTTTATTTGTAAATGTAACACATAGAATTTCTTCAGGAGCCGCATGCCCCCCTGCGATGATAGCCGCCATTCGATGAGTCAGAACTCGAGTCTTTCCCGATCCAGCACCTGCCAAAATCAATACGGGCCCAAGAGACTGAAGAACAGCCTCTTTCTGCGCTGGATTCAAATTTTTTGTAATGACTTCAAGCGTGTTCACAAGTTGGGCAAGAGTATGTATTTGTTGAGAAAATTCCAATCAAAAGGTAGATTAACGCAACGTATAACGGGGGTTTATTGCAACACTCATGGGTTTTAGCACAAGTTTTACATCTCGCAAAAAATTGCGGAGCATTGGCCTTCACTATTCTGCTTTTTTTAATGCAATCCGGCTGTCAGCCACGCTCGAACAAATGGTCTCGAGGCGAAGGTTTTAAAACTCAGATTATCGTGTCTCGATCTTTCAAAACAGAATTTCAGCAAGTTGAACTGATGGGCGTAATGGATAAAAGTACTTTGATCGGCGAGATCGCTGATTTTTATTACTCACCCGGCGATGAAAACGGAACTTTAGTTGGAGCCAAACCGGTCGCGCGTTTCATCGAAGACGACGGAGTATATATTCCCGCTGATCAAACAAGTCTTCAAATGGTGACTTTGTATTATCATATGCAGCAGCTCAAAAAACTTGAGATGGAATCTTTGAACTCCCAAGAATCAATTCTAAAATGGCCAAGAAAAATTGCATTGGCCGTTCGGGTTCAGAATTCTCCAGATATGAAATACAATAATGCGTTTTACAATGGAAAAGTTGATGCTCTTTATTTCGTACCGTACCGATCAACAGCTTTTCCGATTCCATTAAATCCTGGAGTCATCGCCCACGAACATTTCCATAGTTATTTTTCTTATCAAGTTATCAATCCGCTTATTAAAAAGCAGCTTCTTCCGACTGAACTGAAGGTAACTGACGTTAGTGAAGTAAAGTTTCGCCAGGATTTGTACAACACTTACGTTTTGAAGATCATCAACGAAGGTTTAGCAGATGTTTGGGGTTGGATTTATTCACGAGATCCTGACTTCGTAGCTCTTTCATTGCCAAAAGCTGGAACTGACAGAACTTTGGAGAAGATAACAGGAGCTAATACTCGCATGAAGAGCGAGGCAGAATTAAAAAACGAAATTAGCGAAATCATTTCGAATTGCGTCCAGCTTAATCAAAAGTGCGCAACTGACGATTCATATAGGCATGGAACTAAACTAGCTCGAAACTTAAAAGCATTTGCCATGGTCCGACAAGCCTCAGTTGGAGCATCCGATGAAGTTTCCCAGAAAATGATGGCAGGAAAAGTTTTAACTTTGATTACTGAAATCCAGGAAACATTTTCGACGAACAAGGAAATTAGCTTAGACAAAGTTCTTTCGCTTTGGGAAAAACAATTCGATTCACTTAGCCAAACTGAATGCGAAGTCTTAGAACAATCAGCTAGTACACCAGGAGTAGTTAAATGCGGATCAAGCGCAGTATCCTCGGTGCAGTAATTCTTTTTAGCTGTCTTGCAGAAGCAAATGTTTATATCTGGCCTGTGCTTTTAAAGGCCCGTGGTGAGCTTACTGAAAATCAAGCTCTTGAACTTCGCTCGAATGATTTTCCAAGCTTTGGCGCCAGCTACAGCTTTGACAGGTGGATTATCAGTATCGATCGATCTCTTTATTCAAATGAATCTGATAGCGGAAATGTATCGATTGAAACCCAGTATAGTGATTTTGCTATTTGGGGTGGATACAGCCTGTTTCAAGGAGAAATTTGGGATCTATACGCAGTAGTTGGGTCTGGCGTTTACCAGCAGAAAATTGAAACGACAGTTAGTGGACTTTCAACTTCAAACCGTTCTTCAGAGAAAAGCTTAGTTGGAATGGGTGCGGAGTATCTTTTGCGTGTGACACCGTATTTTTCTTTTGCTACGGGTGCAAAACTTAATTGGACTCAAGATTTAGAGCCCGAGTTTATACCCGAGTTGTATCTTAAATTAGGCGCATACTTTTAATTTAGTTTTTTGGCTTTTCGCTGCTTTTTTCTGGAACTTCGAGACAAATTTTAATCAGATCCTCAACGACTTTAGAGATCGTTCCAGTCGGACAGATGTCAGCGCTTGCAGTATCTAGAATCAAACATTCTGATACGACCATGTAATCCTGAGCATGGATCTTTTGAACCGAAGCTTTGCAGCCGTACTTATCTTTTAGAGCATAGACAATTTTTTTATCGCACTCTTTTTTCGTAGAACAAGAAATGGAAACCGTCGAACCATTCTTGATAATGCGAGGATCAACAAATGAACAATCTTTACCCGTGCAATTGCACCCTTTTTCAGTGCAAAAAAGAGCTTTGTCGGATTTTTCTTTTGAAAAGGCTGGAGTTCCAAAAAGAAAAAGGATGCTGAAGAAGAGAGAGCTCAATCAGAATCCTTTCGTTAGAAAATTATTTGATGATTTCTTTTACGAAGCCACGTTGGCCTGCATTGTCGCCTGCATACTTATCGTTTGCGCGCTTGGCTTCATCTTGTGTTGCGTATGTGCCAACGTTAACTCGGTACCAAGTTTTGCCTTCAAGAGTTCCAGGAATATAAAACGCCGTGTAGCCCTTGCTTCGTAAAGCTTCAGAACGTCGTTTTGCTTCATCTTCTTTTAAGTATGAACCAACTTGCACAGTGTACTTGCCAACATTGTCTTGAGCCGCATTCTTAGGCAAAGTTTGAGGTAAAGCTGCAGTCGCAGGCTTATTCATCGCTACTTTTTTACCAGTCTCAGCTGTTGCAACAGCACGATCTGTATTTGAACCACGCTTTTCGATTAAATCTTGAGCAGCCGCTAAAGCGACATCATTCATCTCTTCGAATTGTTCCGCATGAGCTTGAGCTGCTCGGTTATCAATTGCTGGAACTTCTTTATTCGATCCATCTTTCGCAGTTTCAACTGTGTCATCTGTTACGAATTCTTCAGCTAATTTTGCGATTTCTTCATCACTAAGTTTGTTTTGTTTTCCCGAGCTTGCAACTTCACGATTTTGTCCGTGTTGGTTGCCATGTGGTTCAAGCTTAGACAGCTTATATTGACGCTCGCTATATTCTTTTCCAACTAGTGTTCCGATTGCGAACGACAGAAGTGAAATGAAAAAGACCAGGCCTAACTTGATGAACGTTTCCGATTTTGCCGCCATGATATGATATTTCCTTTTCTCGAGCTTTACGCTACAGTCCTATATCTATGGTACCTTCTCACGCAAAAAACGGTCAAATAATTTGGACTGAGGTCTTGAAAAAAGCCCTTAAAGCTGTACGTCTGGGACGCCAGACTCTTCTAAACTATTATGGCCATCTGCAGAACATTGAAGTTAAAGAGATGGCCGGTCTTGTAAGCGAGGCTGATAAAGAGTCCGAAAAAATCATCAGCCAAACTTTAAAGCTGATAAATCCTGAGTGGGAATTTTTAGGCGAAGAAGAAAGCTTCATGGCAGGGCGTGAAACATTTCAACCCGCGAAAGCTCGGGGAAGATGGATTCTTGATCCACTTGATGGAACAACGAACTACATTCATCAATTTCCAATTTTCTGTATTAGTTTAGCGCTGGAATATGACGGTGTTTTACAGCTTGCGATCATTGATGCTCCACTTTTAAACGAAACTTACACTGCAATCCGTGGTGATGGTGCTTATCTCAATGGAAAACCCATTCGAGTGAGCCAAACTGAAACCTTAAAAGACTCTTTACTTGCAACAGGATTTTTCGCAGACAACAAGCCAGCATTAGAAGAGCAACTTCGAGTCTTCACTGAACTTGTAAAAGAGTGTCGTGGTGTTCGAAGAGCAGGTGCTGCTGCTTATGATCTGTGCATGGTTGCAAAAGGAACATTTGATGGTTTTTGGGAACCAAACTTGAAACCCTGGGACGTCGCTGCTGGACAATTACTTATTGAAGAAGCGGGCGGAGTCGTCTTGAATCGCAAAGGTGAAAAGCATTCGCCGTATGATACTTACATCATGGCCAGCAATTCTGCAGTGGCTAGACTTTTGATGGGGAAAATAAATTCCCCGTCTGTTTGACCAGGTCAAAACCCTGACAGGCGTCATTTTTTTTCCGGAATATTTGGCGCTACCATAAGGCACACGTCAGCTTAAATTCATCCCAATCTATCTCAAGATCTCCTTTAGCCAAAAGTCCTGTTGGCATTTTGGTTGCTAGTATAACAGTTGATACTCCCGTTTTGAATTTGGCCGGAGCGCCTGATTTTGGGTTTATCAGTGTTTTCATCATGGCATGATCAAGGAGGATCTCCGTGGCCGAGCAAAAAGCAGCAGCCGAAAGTCCAGCATCGGCACCCTCAGGGGGCAGTCAGCAAAAACCACTTCTGTTTATTATCCTTGCGGTAGTGAATATGGTCATCGTTGCGGTGGTCGGATTCATGCTTTATGCCGGTAAGAAAAAAGAAGCCGCACAACCGTCAGTCGAGCAAGTTATTGCCGGCGAAAAAGCGACCACTGACATCGAAGCGACTGAGAAAAAAGATTTCGTAGGAAAAGTAGTTCCGATGGAAACCTTTATTGTCAACTTAGCTGGATCTAAAGGTCGTCGAGTTGCAAAAGTAAACATGGAACTAGAGCTTAAAGAATCTGAAGCTGAGGGAAAAATTGCCGGCGAGATCGAACAAAGAAAAGCTCAAATTCGCGATATCATTATTATTATTCTTTCATCTAAAACTTACGAAGAAGTTTCAAGCCGAGAAGGCAAAGATAATTTAAGAAGCGAAATTAAAGACACTATTAATTCTTTTATTACGACCGGCAAAATTTCAAACGTCTTCTTTACAGAGTTTATCTACAACTAGGAGAAACACTCGATGAATCAAGTTCTGTCTCAAAGCGAAGTTGATGCTCTCCTAGCTGCAGTCTCTGACGGAGAAGTAGCTACAGGTGATGCGGGCAGTGTTAGCGGCGGTGGAAGTGCTAGATTAGACGATAAAAAAATAGTAGCTTATGATTTAACAAGTCAGGACCGGATTATTCGTGGTCGATTGCCTCAGCTTGAAGTGATCTACGAGAAATTCATGCGTGCGTTCCGGGTATCTTTGTCTTCTTCATTAAGAAAAATTGCTTCTATTTCTTTAACAAGTACTGAGTTTTTAAAGTTTGGTGAGTTTATTAATACGCTTCCTATGCCGACATGTATGTCGGTTTTGCGTTTTGGTAACTTACGTGGTTCTGCCCTTATGGTAATCGAGTCAAAATTAGCTTACGCACTGGTTGATAGTTTCTTTGGCGGTGCAGAACGTCCCTTTACTAAAATTGACGGAAAAGAATTTACGCCGATTGAGTTATCAATCGTCCGTAAAGTAGTTGAACTTGCAATTAGTGATTTAGAAATGGCTTGGGCATCGGTTGAAAAAATCGGTTGTTCATTTGTTCGTACAGAGCAAAATCCTCAGTTCGTTGGGATTGTGCCTCCGACGGATGTGGTTATTGCTTCGACTTTTGACGTTGAATTAGAAAATGCAACCGGAACAATTTCAATGGTTGTTCCTTACGCTACGATCGAGCCTATCAAACAAAAGTTATCTTCTGGTTTCCAAGTTGAGTCTGATCAAACAGACAAAAAACTTTGGACAGCAATCATCAAAGAACAGCTGATGGAAACTGCATTAGATATCAAAGTTAATTTAGGTGAGACGCAAATTAAGCTTTCGGATCTTATGGAGCTTAAAGTAGGGGATGTTATTCCTCTTACTCAAGATGCGACAGGCGAACTCGATATCCAAGTTGAAGAAGTTAAAAAATTTAAAGGCTATTACGGAAACCATCACGGGACTGTAGCAGTTCAAATTACACGTCAAATTGAAAAGTAGGAGGGGCAGATGTCAGACGATTCACTAGAGAATCTGGCAGATAAATTAGCAGAGGAAGCCGCAGCAATGGTTTCTGATAAACCAGCGGAGAGCACGAGTCCAACTGGCTCAAGTGCTAAAGATCGCAATTTAGGTTTAATTTTAGATATTCCATTACGGGTAACCGTTGAATTAGGAAGAACTAAAATGCCTGTAAGCGAACTTTTAAATCTCACGCAAGGTAGTGTTGTCGAGCTAAGTAAATTAGCCGGCGAACCAATGGAAGTTTTGGTTAACGATAAATTGATCGCTAAAGGCGAAGCAGTTGTTGTTAACGAAAAATTCGGTGTTCGTTTGACCGACATTATTTCTCCTACAGAACGCGTTGAATCTCTTAAGTAAGTTAGCAAGCGAGGTCTACATGAAGTTTGGAATTTTATTCAGTTTAATTTTGGCACTTTCTACACCTGCTTGGGCAACCGACATGGAAGATGATGCAAAAGCCAGAGCTGAATTAACAACTGCGAAAGCAACTGCCTCGGAAGATTCTTTGCCGATTGCTGCCCAATCAGCAGAGAAAGTTAAGTCAGAGGACGCAATTCCAGTTGATTTTTCTAAGTTGAAAAAAGCAGAAGCGACAGAAGCTTCCAGCGGTAGACTTTTCCTAACTTTCGGAATTATGGCTGTCATTTTAGGCCTCGGTTACTATTTTGCTAAAAAATATGGCCGACCAACAAATACAGCTCAAACGAAAATTAAAGTTCTGACCCAACATTATTTGGGTCCAAAAAGAAGTTTGGCAATTGTTCGTGTTGCTGGCGAATCGATTCTAATTGGAATTACAGACCAGAATATCAATATGATTAAGTCGTTATCACTCCTTGATGATGAAGTTCCCGAAAATGTAACTGCTACAAGCTTCCAGGAAACTTTCAACGAGAAAAAAGAAATGACCATGGGTCAATTGTCTACTGGTCCTAACGCCAGCCGCGACACAAGCAAAGAAGGAAACGAAGAGTTTTCTATTCGCCATATTAAAGACGTCGTGAGTCTTAAACTCAAAGGGATGAGGAGAGACGTTTGAAAAAATTAGGTTTCGTCCTGTTAATCGGGACATTCTTTTTTGGAATTCTAGCGCAAGCTCAGATGACGATTCCTACAATGAATCTAGGATTTAAAACAACAGACAATCCAAATGAGATTGTCAGTGCCATTCGTTTAATCCTCATTATGACGGTACTAACTTTGGCACCGGCGATTTTGATTATGATGACGGCTTTTACCCGCATCGTGATCGTGTTTTCATTTTTAAGACAAGCTGTGGGCGTGCCTCAGTTGCCACCCAATCAAATTCTAATTGGCTTAAGTCTTTTCCTAACATTATTTATTATGGGCCCTGCGTTTAAAGAAATAAACGAAACAGGTGTTCAGCCATTTATGGCAGGTAAGATGAACCAAGATGATGCGATTGCAGCATCGCTTGCTCCGCTAAGAAAATTTATGTTTTCGCAAACTCGAGAATCAGATCTTTCTCTTTTTGTTCAGTTGGCAAAAATTGGAAGCCCTAAAACTCGTGGTGAAGTGCCAACGATAGTTTTAGTTCCATCATTTATTTTATCAGAATTAAGAACAGCCTTTCAAATTGGCTTCATTATCTTTTTACCTTTCTTAGTAATCGATATCATCGCATCCAGCGTTTTGATGGCGATGGGTATGATGATGCTTCCGCCAGTTGTGATTTCGCTGCCATTAAAGGTAATGCTTTTCGTATTGGTCGACGGCTGGGGTCTGCTTGTGGGCTCTATGGTTAAAAGTTTCGGATAAGGAAAAAGAATGACTGAAGAATTAGTTCTACAATTGAGTCAGGACGCTTTAAAGACAACTGCATTGTTAGCGGCGCCACTTCTTATCAGCACTCTTGTTGTAGGTCTTATCGTTTCTATATTCCAGGCACTGACTCAAATCAATGAAGCAACTTTGACGTTTGTTCCAAAGATGATTGTGATCGCATTGATCATTATTTTAGCAGGTCCGTGGATGTTGGATGTGATGACTCAGTATACGGTTAATCTTTTTGAAGGCTTAGCCGTGATGGTACGTGAATAAGGTGAACGAATGCTGATTGGAAAAGTCTTTAATGACACACAAGTGATATTGTTCGGGCTGATTTGGCTCCGAATGACAGCATTTGTATTTTCATCGGCATTCACTGGTTCCCCATCGATTAATCCACCGATTAAAATCCTATTTTCTGTTGTATTAGCTTTTATTGTTTTCCCTTTTGCGGAACCTGTTTCTACAGACAAACAAAGCTTAAATGACTTTTTGATTTTGTTAGCTGGGCGCGAAGTTTTAGTCGGTTTAATCCTAGGACTTTTAACTCGTTTTTTCTTTTTTGCATTATCGATGGCCGGGGAGATGATTTCTCTATCTTTGGGTCTAGGTTCTGCCCAAGTTTATAACCCGTTTATTGGTCAGAGTGGTCAAGTAGTAGAGCAGTTCTTTTCACTGACAGGTATGGTGGTATTTCTGGCATTAAATGGGCACCATCTTTTTATTACAGCCTTGATTCAATCATTTGAAGTCATTCCATTTGCCAACATGAGTTTACAAGTTGGCGGTCTAGCTGAAGTTGCGCAAAATTTTCAAGAAATTTTTATCCTTATGATCAAGATGGCAGCGCCCGTAATCGTAACAGTTTTTGTTGTTAACCTAGCAATGGCTATTATGGGTCGTGCTGTTCCTCAATTAAACGTTCTTGTTACATCGTTTCCGGTCACGATCATGATTGGTCTTACAGTTTTTATTATTTCGATTCCGATGATGACAATGGAGATGAATTTTTTAATGCAGCATACATCCGAGCAACTTTTTAAGCTTATGAGGTCCTTGTAATGAGTGATTCTGATCAGGAAAAGACAGAAGAAGCAACGGACACCAGGCGGGAAGAATTCCGCGATCGTGGTCAAGTTGCTCACAGTCGCGAACTCGCGTCGGCTGCGTTTTTTCTTGCTGCTGCAGGATCGATCTACATGATTAGTCGCTATTCATTTGAACACATTCAAGAAGTCTTTAGTTTCGTTTTTGGTCTTCACATGGTGCAAGCCGTGCGTGAGGGAAACTTTATGGATATTTCCAAGTTTGCTTTTATGAAGGCTGCAATCGTGATTGCTCCAATTATGATTGGAGCAGTTGTGTTGGGCGTCCTGACTTCAGTTGCACAAACAGGATTCATGAGTGTGAAAGACGCTTTAGGACCTGACTTTAGCAAGATCAGCCCAATTTCGGGGATATCTCGAATTTTTAGTCTCCGATCTGTAATGGAAGGCGTAAAATCTTTCCTAAAGCTTTCGCTTATCGGCTTGATCGTTTACTTGGTTTTAAAATCTGAAGTTAACAAAATTCCTTATCTTGTAGGCTATTCAATTCAGGAATTGCTACAGTACATGGCTCATCTTTCAGTGAAGCTGTTGTTTGTTACGGGTCTATTCATCGGTTTTCTAGCTGGTTTAGATTTCCTTTACCAGAAATGGGATCTGGAAAAACAGATGATGATGACAAAGCAGGAAATCAAAGACGAAGCCAAGCAGCGAGAGGGTGATCCCATGATCAAAGCCCGTATTCGCAAAATCCAAAGGGATATAGCTAATCGTCGAATGATGGATGCAATTCCCAAAGCTGATGTCGTAGTTACAAACCCGACCCACATCGCAGTCGTATTAAAATACAGTGATAACTTGCCAGCGCCACAATTAGTTGCAAAGGGTGCCGATTTCTTGGCTGAAAAGATCAAGCAATTGGCACGAGAACACAATATTCCAATTGTAGAAAATAAGCCACTTGCTCGAACTATTTATAAAACGATGAAGTTAGATCAAGTTATTCCTCGCGAGCTTTTTGTCGCGGTGGCGGAAGTATTGTCTTACGTATACAAGCTTAAGAGAAAGGCTCGACGTTGATGGAACAGCTGTTTCAATTCATAAAGCGATTTGATAAGTATACAAAAAATACTGATCTATTTATTGCGATAGGAATTCTTTTAATTTTGTCAGTGATGATTATTCCACTTCCGCCGATCTTGTTAGACTTAGCTCTGACAATGTCATTGGCATTAGGAATCTTGATCTTGTTAGTTGCAGTTTATGCTAAGCGCGCCCTTGATTTTACTTCATTTCCGTCGCTTCTATTAATCACAACGCTATTTCGTCTTTCTTTGAACGTTGCAACAACTCGTTTGATTTTAACTGAAGGTCACAAGGGAACAGAAGCAGCGGGACACGTCATCGCGGCATTCGGAAATTTCGTAGTCGGCAACAACTATGTCATCGGGTTTATCATCTTCGTTATTTTGATCATTATCAATTTTATCGTTATCACAAAGGGTTCGGGACGCGTGGCGGAAGTTGCTGCACGATTCACTTTAGATGCGATGCCAGGTAAGCAGATGGCAATTGATGCTGACTTAAACTCTGGTCTTATTAATGAAGATCAAGCTCGCAAGCGCCGAAAAGAAATTGAGCAAGAAGCAGACTTTTATGGATCTATGGATGGTGCCAGCAAGTTCGTTCGTGGTGATGCCATCGCTGGTATCATTATTATGCTTATCAACGTTATCGGTGGATTATTAATTGGTGTTATTCAAAAAGATTTAGATTTTGCTACAGCTGCAAAATTTTACACGATGTTAACGATCGGTGACGGTCTGGTTGCCCAGATTCCAGCACTTATCATTTCAACCGCTGCCGGTATTATCGTAACTCGAAATTCTTCTTCTGATAATAACATGGGCGCAGAAGTTGCGGGCCAGCTTTTCAGTTCAACTAAAGCAGTTTATGTATCTGCATCAGTTATCGGTCTTATGGGACTTGTTCCGGGATTACCTAAGACTCCATTTTTTGTGATTGCACTTATTATGGCAGGTATCGCTTGGACTATGGATAAGTACAAAGTCGAACTTGAACAAGACGATAAGAAAAAAGCCGATCAGTTGGCACTGGGACCTAAAAAAGAAAATATCGAAACTATGCTTCCGCTTGATATGGTCGAGCTCGAAGTTGGTTACGGACTTATTAATATCGTTGAATCTGATAAGAGTGGTGATTTGTTAGAACGAATTGTCAGCATCAGAAAACAATTTGCATTGGATTTAGGAATTATTGTTCCGTCTATTCATATCCGCGACAACTTGCAATTAGCTCCGGGTGAATACCGTGTGCTTATTAAAGGAAACCGCGTTGGCGGTGGAGTATTAAGACCTGATTCCATTCTTGCGATGGATCCAGGAAATGTTGTTAGCCGAATCGAAGGATATCCGACGAAGGAACCTGCATTTGGTTTGGATGCCATCTGGATTGCTCCAAGTCGAAAA